>DASPTO010000113.1:0-6422 GCA_035623375.1 Thermoplasmata archaeon | reverse complement strand
GGTTGTGGGGCGTGACCCTCGCGGAGGTCCTTCGGCGGATGAAGCACCAACCCGACCCCAGCCTGATCGCGGAACAGATGGTGGAGGCGCTGCTCGGCCGAAGGCTTAGGGTGCGGGGCGCCGCCTCGCGGGACGACTTCGGCGTGACGGTCTATCCGGATTCGATCGAAGCGGTCGACATCGACCTGGCCGCGACGGCCGAGGAGCTGTCGGCCCGGCTCGGGGGCGGCCTCTGATGGCGCGTCGGGAACTCGCGTGGCGGGTGACCGCCCGCGAGCTCGAAAGCTCCCTCGAGGAGCAGAAGGGGGAGGGCGAGCGGCCGACGACGTACCTCCTCTCCCCGTTCGGAGCCCGGATGAGCCGAGTCCTTCTGGCGGGCAGCCTCTCCCCTGCCGAGTCGATCGGTCGGGATGAGGCGCAGGCGTTCTGGAGGGCTCGTCTCAGCGATCCGACCGGGGCCATCGCGGTGACGGCGGGCTCGTTCCAGCCGCGGGCCATGGCGCAGTTACGATCGGCCACGGCTCCACGGCCGGCGGTGGTCGTCGGAAAAGCACACCTGTTCCGGGGGCGGGACGGGGTCGGATACGTTTCGGTCCGGGCGGAGGGCGTGCGCTCGGTCCCCGAGTCCGATGAACGAGCGATGCTGGCCGAGATCCTTCGGCAGACGGTCGACCGCCTTGACCTGCTCGAACGTGTCGAGAAGGAGCCGGCGCTCACCGAAGAGGCGGTACGCAAGGACGGGATCCCCCTCGTGTGGTTCCGCGCCGCCCACGCGGCCCTTGCTCGGTATCCGAACGTCGACCGCCCTGCCTTCCGAAGGGAACTCCGGAGCGCGGTCCGAAGGGTCGCGGGAGAGAGCGGGCCGACCCGGGCGACCTTGCCGACCCCGAGCAGCGTCACCGTGACACGGGCTCCTCCTCCACATCCTGCGGCGCCGTCTCCCTCCGCCGCGGAACGGGCGGAAGAGTCGCTCTTTCTCGATCAGCTGGACGAGGTCGCTGACGTCTCCGCGGACGGCTACGCCGACTTGAGGGAGGTGCTCGCCCGCGTTTCCGCCCACGGCCTGGCTGGGGACCGAGCGGAGGCGATCCTCAACCGACTCGAGGAGGAAGGCGTGGTCGAGGAGCCGATCGTCGGGAAGTTACGCCGAGGGTGAGGCGGTCCCGAGGGTTTATATCGGGCCCCCCTTCGGGGGCACGGGGGAATGAGGAACACCTGTCTCTCCGAATCGATGACGAGACCAGCGACGAGCTGACCCCCACTCTCCTCACCTCGTAGGCCATGGCGACCAAGCAACCGTCCCGCATTCTCTTCGTAGTGCTGGTCGTCATCGTCATCGCGGCGGCCGGGGTCGGCGCCGCGCTCCTCTACGAGTACTCGAAACCGAAGTCTCCCACTCCCCTCCTCACGGTCCAATCGGGAGACAACATCACCGTGAACTACATCGGTGAGTTCGGTACCGGAGCTCAGCAGGGTCGTGTCTTCGACACCTCGATCTACTCGGTCGCGACCAACAACGCGTCGTACCCGAAGTCGCTCGAGTACCAGCCTCGGTCTTCGAAGTCGGCGTACACGCCGCTCCCCGTCCACGTCGGTCCGAACACCCCGGCGAGCGGCTACACGGTGGCCAACCTCACGTTCGGCGGGGTCGTCACCGGCTTCTGGCAGGGTCTCCTCGGCCTGGTCGGGAACCAGAACCACATGATTGTCGTCCCTCCGACTCTCGGCTACGGCGCTCTTAACGCGAGTTGCCTCCGCACGGAGCCGCTCGTCTTCTCCGTGCCGGTGCTCACGTTCGTTCCGGTGAGCCAGTTCGCCACGCTCTACCCCAACGTGACCGCCACCGTGGGGACCGTCTTTCCGGACCCAACGTACGGATGGAACGACACGGTCTTTGCCGTGAACTCAACCTCGGTCACCGTACAGTCGCTCCCCAACGTCGGAGTGCCGAGCTCGCCGGACGGGCTCCCGTTCGTGGTGTCGAGCGTCAACGCCACCTCGATCACCCTTTCGAGCCGCCTGACTCCGGCCGACTCAGGCCTCATCCTTGGTCAAGCCGCGAAGGGAGGGCTCTGCGGAAAGACCCAGTTCATCGTGAGCTCGGTCGATTTTTCGTCGGGGACGTTCACGGAGAACTTCAACCCCGAGGTCCAGGGCGAGACCCTCGACTTCATCGTGACGGTCGTGGACATCTTCCCCGCGTAGGCGGGGCGCGGCGAAGCGCTACAGCGTGACCTTTCCGCGCTTGAGAAGTTCCTCGAGGTGGGCCTCGGCGGTCGTCGCGAGGAGCTCCTCCGAGGGCGGGCCACGGGTGTGCGAGTAGGCCCGGATCAACCGTCGGGCCTGCTCCCGACGCGAGCGGGCCTTCGCGAGAAGCTGTCGCGCGTCACGCTCGAGACCGTCCATCTCCCGGCCGATCGCATCGATCTTCGCAACGATCTCCGCTCGGGCCTTTCCCTTCTCCCGAAGGGACGCGATCAGGCCCCCGGCGACTTCGAGCTTCTCTCGGACCGCGACCATCTTCGAGTCGCGGTCGGTCTTCGCGGCCGCAAGCTCCTTCCCCCGCTGGGCGAACTCGTCGCGCGCAGCCTGGAGCGCCGCCTCGGCCTCCTTGAGACTCTGGTGATGGGAGGCGACGACCGCGGTGCGCGCCTCCGCTTGCTTGAGCTCGTGGGTCCTCTGACGGAGGAGCGCGATCAGCGCGTTCTCCTCGTCCAGCGGGAGGGCGCGGGTCTGCTGACGAAGCTCGAGCTCCGCGATCTCCTTGCGGATCTGCTCGGGGCGCACCCGCTCGCCCGGGGCGAACGAGAGCCGGGCCTCGCGCACCTTCACGATCGCATCTTCGGCCTTCTTGCGGGCTGCCTCCCGGGCCGCCCGAAGCTCGGCAATCTTCTTGCCGAGCTGGTGGTGCTCCTCGTAGAGCTTCTCGACCTCCTCCTGAGGAGCCCGACGCCGGTCGTAGATCGCCTTCTGTTCGGCCGAGACCTTGCGAACCTCGACGATCAGGTCCTCCCGTCGTTCGAAGAGCGCACGGAGCTTCGAGTCGACGGACCGGAGTTTCTCCCGGTCCTGGCGGTCCTCCCGTTCTTCATCTTCGGAAAGCAGGGCGCGCGGAGGCACGTTCTCCCGAGGAGCCGTGCGTCTCAAAAGCCCTTCTCCCGCGTCATCCTAAGGCCCCGGGTCGTTCCGACGGGCGAGGGAGGGGTTCGGCGAGAGACCGGACGTTGAGACGTCTCAGTGGCCCGATCGACGAAGTGCTGGGCAGCGAAGAGGGCAGCCGGTATCGCGGCATCGATGTTGACGACCGCGAGCGGAGCGCACGATTGCAGCATCGCATTCAGCGCAGCTTCTCCTCGCCCACCGCGCCCGTATCCGATGGATGCGGGGATGCCCACTACCGGTGCGCGGACAAGCCCCGCGACGATCGTAGGGAGTGCACCTTCGCGGCCCGCGAAGACAAGATAGACCTCGGGTCGCCGAGCTTCGAGTCGGTGAAGAGCCGCGAGGAGCCGGTGAAGTCCCGCGACCCCTATGTCGTACTGCCGGACGACCCGGATCCCGAGCGCGACGAGGAGCGCGCGAGCCTCCTCGGCAAGGGGGACATCGCTCGTCCCGGCCGTTAGGATCGCCGCCACTCCGTGTCGGTACCGGGCGCCCAGCGGTCCGGGGAGCCGGACGAGCCGACCTTCTGCCAAGATTTGTGGCCGAGCCCCGCGGGCTCGCGGGCGGGCATGTCGTCGGAGCGCGCGGATCTGGTCGGAGGTGGGTCGGGAGATGAGCGCACCCATGCCCCGAGCGGCGAGCGCGTCGACGATACCAAGCAAGTGCTCGACCGTCTTTCCTTCCCCGAGGATTACCTCGGGCACGCCGACGCGACGGGCCCGGTCCCGGTCCAGTTTCGCGTAGTGACGGACCCTTACGGCGCGCGGGTCCCGGCGCCGCCGTCGCGCGCTCGCCCTCGACACCACGCCCTCCTCTACCCAAGCCGTGATATAGCGGATGCCGCTCGGCCGCCCGCCTCGCGGTCCATGCCGGACTTCTCGTTGACGCCCGAGCAGGAGAGCCTGCGGGACCTCGCCCGGAAGTTTGCACGAACCGAGATGGCTCCGCACGCCGCGGAGTGCGACCGGACCTCTCGGTTTCCCGAAGAGATCTACCGGAAGGCGTTCGACCTCGGCCTCATGAACCTCAACGTTCCGACCGAGTACGGTGGGAGCGGCCTCGGTCTCTTCGAGCAGTGCCTGATCGTCGAGGAGCTCGCCTACGCGTGCGGGGGCATGACGACCTCAACGATCGCGAACTGCCTCGCGCTCGAGCCGATCCTGCTCGACGGGACCCCCGAACAGAAGGAGCGGTTCCTGAAGCCGTTCTGCGCCGAGTATCACCTCGCCTCGTTCGCGCTGACGGAGCCGTCCGGCGGCTCCGACCCCGGTTCGATGCACACTCTCGCCCGGAAGGACGGGAACGACTACCTCATCACGGGGGACAAGTGCTTCATCTCGAACGCTCCCAACGCATCGCTCTACACGGTCTTCGCGACCGTCGACCCGAAGCTCCGCCACAAGGGGGTGACGGCGTTCGTCGTGTCGAGGTCTGCGACTGGGGTTTCGGTCGGACCGGATGAGGAGAAAATGGGGCACCGAGCCTCCTCGACGTCTACGGTCCGATTCGACGAGGTCCGCGTACCGGTCTCCGACCGCTTGGGACCTGAGGGGAACGGGTTCTCCCTGGCGATGCGCACCCTCGACCAGACCCGAACGCCGATCGGAGCGCTCGCGACTGGAATCGCCCAGGCGGCGCTCGACCACGCTGCTTCGTACTCGCTCAAGCGCGAGACGTTCGGCAAGCCGATCGCCGACCACCAGGCGATTCAGATCAAGCTCGCGAACATGGTCCAGGCGGTTCATGCCTCGCGACTCCTCACGTGGCGTGCGGCGTGGACGATCGACCGAGGGCAGCGGGGGACGCTCGAGTCCTCGATCGCGAAATGCTTTGCCTCCGACACGGCGTTCGCCGTGGCCGACCAGGCGATCCAGATCTTCGGAGGGTACGGCTACATGCGAGAGTATCCCGTGGAGAAGCTCCTGCGTGACGCGAAGCTGACCCAGATTTATGAAGGGGCGAACGAGATTCAGCGTACCGTGATCGCCCGAGAACTTCTTCGGAACTACGCCTAGCCCGAGGCTTGGTCGATGGAAATCGTCGTGTGCGTCAAACCCATCCCGGATCCCGAGACCCGTCTCCGGGCAGCCCCGGATGGAAAGACCCTCGACATCGAGGGCGTGAAGTTCGTCCTGACCGGCTATGACGAGTCCGCGGTCGAGCAGGCGCTCCTCCTCAAGGAAGGGACTCCAGGCTCGAAGGTCCACGTCGTCTCGGCCGGACCATCCCCCCGTACGGAGGAGGTGCTCCGGGCCTCGCTCGCGCTCGGGTGCGACACCGCCACGTGGGTCGAGCTGCCCGCGGGCGTCGGGCACGACCCCGTGACCTCCGCCCGTGCTCTCGGCAAGGCCGTCTCGGCCCTTCCTCACGACCTCGTCCTGTGCGGCAAGCAGGCCGGGGACGACGAGGCCGGAGTGGTCGCCGGCGCGCTGGGGGAACTGCTCGAGGTGCCGGACTTTGGTGCGGTGGTCGACCTCCGTTGGGACGCCGCCACATCCCGCCTTCGGTTTCAACGGTCGGCCGAGGCCGGGAGCGAGACCTGGGAGGCTTCCCTCCCTTGTGTCATCGCTCTCCAACAGGCGTGGAACGATCCGCGGACCGCGAAGCTTCCCTCCATCTTGAAGTCGCGCAAGATGCCGATCGCAAAGTCGCCACCGGACCCTCCCTCCCCGGAGAACGGGACGAGTCGACCCGTGAAGTTCGAGCTTCCTCCGCCGCGGACGGGGGCGAAGCTGATCGAGTACAAGACCCCCGAGGAAGCCGCTCAGAAGCTTGTGAAAGTCCTCCGCGAGGAGGCGAAGGTCTTCCCATGAGCGGCCCCACGCTCGTGGTCGGGGAGCTTCACGACGGAGCTCTCTCGGACGCCACGAAGGAGGCCATCGGCGTCGCCGCCGGTCTCTCCTCGAAGGAAAACGTCCTCGGATTCCTCGCAGGAAGCTCTCCCCGGACCGCGGCCACCGGTTTCGGGCGTTTCGGCGTGACGAGGGTGGTCGTGGCGGAGGACCCCCGCCTGGACGGCGCCGTGACCTCGGCCATCGCCCACCTGGTCGCCCTGGCTGCGGAGGCGTCCGGGGCCGACCTCGTACTTGTCGGGGGCTCGACGTTCGGCCGGGAGCTCGTCGCTCGTCTCAGCATCCGTTGGAACGCGGCCGTGGCGACCGGCGTGACCCAGGTCGCCCACGCGAACGGCGCGCTCGAGGTCTGGCGCCCCGTGTTCGGTGGGCGCGCGACGGAGACCCGCCATCTCGAAGGGGTTCACA
>DASPTO010000112.1:0-4540 GCA_035623375.1 Thermoplasmata archaeon | reverse complement strand
AGGTCGGTCCACGATTCGATCCGACATGCGGGCGGTGTTCCGTGAACCGTCCGCACCCATATCGCTTAGGGCGGCCCCGTGAGCGACTTAAGTCGGCGTACGGTTCCCGCCAGCCGAATCGATGCTCGTCGTGGGGTCCATTCTCGATACCGAGGGGTCCCGGCCGGCGTACGTTCGCTTTCGGAACGGACGGGTCGTGGAGGTGGGGAGCCGGGGAACCGAAGGTCCCGCTCGCCGGGAGACGGTCGTGCGCGGGATCGTCATCCCCGCACCCGTCAACTCCCACACTCACCTCGGCGACTCCGTTTCGGTGCGGGAACCGCCGGCGGGACCCGTATCGAAGTTGATCCAGCCCCCGCACGGGTACAAGTTCCGTCTTCTCGCCGACTCCTCTCGCGAGGAGAAGGTCCGTGCGATCCGCACGGCACTTCGGCGGATGGAGAGCGAAGGGGTCGCGGCCACCGTCGACTTCCGCGAGGAAGGCCGGCCGGGGGTGGAGGTCCTGCGCGAGGCGGCTCGGACGAGTTCGCTTCGCGTCCTCGCGCTCGGCCGCCCCCTCTCTCGCCCGGTCGATCCCAGGGAGCTCGACCGGCTTCTCGCCGTTGCAGATGGTGTCGGACTGTCGAGCGCCCGAGACGAGACCGACGAGACCCGGCGCACGGTCGCGCGTGCGTGCCGAGCTCGCGGGAAACGGTTCGCCCTTCACGCGAGCGAAGCGGTCCGGGAGAAGCCGGAGCACTACCTCGACCCGCACCCGGACCTTCTCGTCCACCTTGCGAAGGCGAGCTTGGACGACCTCGTCGCCGTACGGGAGGAGCGGGTTTCGGTCGCGGTCTGTCCGCGGTCGAACGCGCTGTTCGCGCGTCAGCCCGACATCGGAGCGATGGAGCGGGTCGGTCTCTCGGTCCTTCTGGGCACGGACAATGCCATGTTCCACGCTCCCTCGATCTGGCGAGAAATGGAGTTCGCGTACGTCGCCTCCCGGCTCCGGAAGCGTCCTGTCTCGGCGGCATTCCTGGCCCGGGCAGCCCTCGTCGAACCGTGGAACTGGCTCGGGGAGCCCGAGTCCGCCCTCGTCGTCAAGGACATGCCCGTCGCTCCGGTCGTCCTCCGCCTTCCGCCCGAGGACCCCGCCTATCAGGTCGTAACGCGAGCCACCGAACACCTTATGGTCCGGACCCGGCCGGGAGCCTCCCGTCGGAGGGGCGGACGGTGAAGAGCGACGAGCTGTTCGCACTGCTGCGCCGTAGGGGCGTCTTTTGGCCCACGGCGGAGATCTACGGCGGCGCGCAGGGCCTATTCGACTACGGACCGCTCGGTGCGTCGCTGAAGCGGAGGGTCGAGGAGGCTTGGAGTGCGTGGTTCGTCGGCCTCTCGCACGACTACTACCTCATCGAGCCCGCCGAGATCCTCCCCGAAGCGGTCGTTCGCGCCTCGGGCCACCTCGAGAACTTCACCGACCCCGAAGTAACCTGCGACACGTGCCATGCCGCCTTCCGGGCGGACACTGTCCTCGAGAAGGTTCGTCCTCAAGGAGTGGACGGGCTCACTCCGGTCGAGATCGAGAAGCTCGTCCGCGAGACGGGGGCGAAGTGCCCGAACTGCGGGGCGAAGACCCTCAGCGTCCCGGCTCCGTTCAACATGATGTTCGGCGTCGACTACGGGGTCACCGGACGGGAGCGCGCATACCTGCGTCCGGAGACGGCGCAGAATAGCTATCTCTCCTTCCCTCGGATGTGGGATGTCGGTCGACGCGCGCTCCCGCTCGGAGTCGCGATCATCGGGAGGGCGTACCGCAACGAGATCGCGCCGCGTCAGCTTCTATTCCGGATGCGGGCGTTCACGCAGGCAGAGCTCCAGATCTTCTTCGACCCCGAGCACTTCCCGCTCCCGTTCGACCGGGTCCGGAACGAAATGCTCCCGGTGGTCCGTGCCGCGAAGCGGTTGGCCGGCTCGGAAGAGGTGGACCAGGTCTCTGCAGGGGACCTCGTGACCGCCGGGGGCCTCCCCGAGTTCTACGTCTACCATCTCGTCCACACCTATCGGTTCTTCCGGGACGTGCTCGGCATTCCGGGCACACGGATCCGGCTCTTCGAAAAGTCGGACCAGGAGCGCGCCTTCTACAACCGGATCCAGTTCGACGTCGAGGTGCACATCGACAGCATGGGGGGCTTCAAGGAGATCGGCGCAGTCCACTATCGGGGCGATTACGACCTCAGTCGCCACAGCCAGGGCTCCGGTAAGGACCTCTCCGTGACCCTCACGGGCGGTCGGACGGTGCTCCCCCACGTCCTCGAGCTCACCTACGGGGTCGACCGCAGCCTCTGGGCGCTCGCCGACGTTCACCTCCACAAGGACGGTGGCCGGACCGTCTGGAGCCTCCCGGCCTATCTCGCTCCGGTTCCGGTCGGAGTCTTTCCTCTCATTCCGAAAGAGCAGGCGACGTACGCCCTCCGGCTCTCGGACGACCTCTCGGCCGCCGGCATCGACAACACGTACGACGAAGCGGGGACGATCGGGAAGCGCTACGCCCGCATGGATGAAGCAGGGACCCCCTTCTGCGTGACGGTCGATGGCGAGACCGTCGGCGACGGTGCGAACAAGGACACGGTCACCGTCCGGAACCGGGATTCGAAGGCACAGGATCGCGTCCGGGCTTCGGAGCTCGCGTCTCGTGTCGCGCCGGCACTGCTCCCTCCCCGCCCGCCACGAACCTAGGAACCCCGCGCTTTCTCGCCCGCGATAACGTCTTTATCTCGCGTCCGAGTCCCGTGAATTCGATGGCGTCCGGCGGAGGAGACAGCACACAACCGACCGGTGCGGCGACCCCCCTGGCCGCTCGGAAGTCGCGCTGGATCGGTCAGCAGTACGCCGACATCACGAAATTGCGCGAGCTCGCGGCCCGCCACGACCGAGCGTCCGCTCGGGCGCAGCAGCGGGTCGCACGCCTCAACACCCGGATCGACAAGCTGCGGCACCAGGCAACGCTGCTTCGGGAGAAGGCCCAGAAGACGCTCGCCCAGGTCCCCGAGATCGAACAGGAGATGAAACAGCACGAACGCGATATCGAAGCCGCCACCAATCGGACCGGGGGAGCCCCCGTCGGGTCCGATGTGACCGGGCTTCACTATCGCGTCCGGAAGCTCCAGCAGAAGGTCGTCGACCGGCAGCAGAAGGCCCGAGCCCTCGAGCTCCGCGCCGCGACGAAGACGCAGAAGACCGCGGAGTTGAAGGTCAAGGTCGACCGGTACGTCGAGACGGCCCGGCTCGAAGAGCAGGAGGCGGCAGCCTACCGGCAGCGGGCAGACCGGCTCCAGCTCGTGACGGAGAAGGACGTCGCCGAGCACTTGAGGGCGACGGCGGGCGATTCGAAGAAGCCGCCCGAAGAGCCCCCGGCCACTCTATGAAACTCATCGTCACGGTCGGAATGCCCGGCTCGGGCAAGGACGAGCTCGTCGGCGTTGCCCGAACGATGGGGCTTGCGACCCTCAAGATGGGAGACCTCGTGCGGGACGAGACGCGCCGGCGAGGTTTGCCCGTCACGAACCAGAACGTCGCACGGATCGCGTCGGAGGAGCGGGAGAAGCACGGAGCTGGGGTCTGGGCCCAACGAGCAATCCCCAAGCTTACGGAGACTCGCATGCTGGTCGACGGATGTCGCTCGGACGCCGAAGTGACGGTGTTCCGGCACAACTTCGGCGACCTGTTCGTCCTCGGGATCTTCGCCTCTCCCGAGACGCGGCACGACCGCATGGCGAGCCGAAGCCGGGCGGACGACGCTTCGGACCTCCAGGAGTTCTACGACCGGGACCGACGCGAGCTCAAGTGGGGGATCGGAAGCGCGTTCGCGCTCGCCGACGGAATGCTCGTGAACGAAGGGTCGCTCGAAGAGTTTCGGCGAGCGAGCCGCACCATGCTCGAGAAGATCCTCTCGGGCGAAGAGTGATCGTTCGGGTTCGTCAGGGGATCGTCGCCGCGGAGCTGGGGGAGAGCAGGGCCCGGACCGACTCGAATCGCTCCCGGTCCACGACCACCGCAACGCGATTCCGGTCGCTCGCGAGCAGCGGGACCCGACGGGCGAGGTGCTCGTCCCGAGCGTCGGCGAAGTTCCGGGAGCCACGGCCCGAAGCGACCTGGCGGTCCCATTCGAGCGCGAACTCGTCGGCCGAGGACGGGGTCGGAGGGTTCCGAGAGACACGGCGCTCTCGCACCGTGCGTCGCACGAGTTCGAGATACCCGATGTGGGCCGCGAACATCGCCGCGGTGTGGTCGTCGTCCGGGTCGATCGCCTCGACGGGGACCCCTCGGACGGCCGCCCACCGGAGGACCTCGACGAACGATGGGTTCGGGACTCGGACCTCACCGAACCGCACGAGGCCCCAGACCTCGCTCGCCTCGTTCGACGTGAGAGAGACGACCGGCTCCGCTTCGGCGACCACGAAGTAGTCTCGAAGGCTAGCGAGCTCCCCGTTCGACACGCCGAGCCCCACCCGTGCCGGACCGAACGCATCGAGTTCCGCGAGGACCCGAGTTGCCTCGG
>DASPTO010000111.1:0-5407 GCA_035623375.1 Thermoplasmata archaeon | reverse complement strand
GGAGTCCGCTCCGAGGGGCTCGGTGTTCGGCTCGTCCGCGCGCACGCCGAGACCGCGGCGGCGAACTACTCGCCCGCAGCGGTGACAATGGTCTTCGCGGGAGAGCCGGCGGCGCTTCGAGCACTTCCTTCCCAGCTCGCGCCGCTCGTGGGGGACCCGTTCCGCCTCGAGCCGGCAGGAGCGACGTCCCTGACGCTCCCGCCCGATGCGCTGGCTCTCCAGTTGATCGGCCAGGCGACCCACGGCGGGTATCCCCACCTCGGGCACAACCCGGTCCCCCCTGCGTTCCGGGTCCTCCGGGCCGCCGTGGACCGGGGGCTGATCGATGCCACCGAGAACGGGACCGCGACCTTCACGGTCGACCTTCGACTCATCCCCGAGATGGAGCTTCAGGATGGAGTGGCTGCGGCTCTGCGATATGTTCACGCATTCATCGAGAACCGGTCCCCTCACGCTCGGATCTCGGCTCCGCCGGCTCGATGCCGCGCCGGGTACGCCCTGCCAATCGACAATCCGGACTTGCTCCGTCTTGCGAAGGTCCTTCAGGAGACCCTGGGTGCAAGCGGGATCCGCGGAGAGTACGGCGGTACCGATGCGAGCGCCCTGCGCGACCTCAAGACGCCGAAGGGACAGCCGCTCCCGGCGCTCGTGTTCGGAAGCATGGACCACGAGTCGCACATCCACGACGCCGAGGAGAACGCTGACCCACGGAAGATCTCGGCGGTCGCAACGTCCATCGCACGGTTCGTGCGCGAGCCATAGACCGAGGTTCCGGGCGTGGTGGACGTCTGGCTCTCCTCTCTGATGGCCGTCCTCTGGCTCCTGACGCCGGCCTACAGCGCGAGCGCGATTGCGACCCTCCCTCGGGGCCGGGGCCCACCGATGGACTTCGGAGCCATCTCGAAACGGGATGGCCGCCGTCTTCTCGGGCCCTCGAAGACCTGGTCCGGGTTCGTCGCCGGTGGGTTCGGCGGGATGGCCATCGCCCTTCTCGAGGCGTGGCTCATCCTCGCCGCCCCGCCGAATCTAAAGCTTGTCCCGACGCTTGCTCCGACTCTCTGGGCAGCCGTCCCCGTTGCGGTGATCCTCTCCTTCGGAGCGATGGCGGGGGACGCGCTCGGGTCGTTCGTGAAGCGACGGATCGGTCACGAAAGTGGTTCTCGCGCGATTCTTCTTGACCAACTCCCGTTCGTCCTCGTGCCGATCGCGCTCGGGTTCGCGTTCTACCCAGGCGTGTTCGTGCCCGTCTTCGGGAACCTCTGGGGGGTCTTCTGGCTCCTCGTGCTCACCCTTGGGCTCCACACGCTTTTCAACTGGATTGGCTACAAGGCCGGACTGAAGAGGGTGCCCTGGTGAGCGCGGCCTCGCCGGATTCGGAACCGAGTCACACGGAGATTGTCCGTGCGCTGCTCGATGCAGGGGCCGTACGGTTCGGCGACTTCACGCTCACCTCGGGAGAGAAGAGCGACGTCTACATTGACGTCAAGAAGGCGTGGACCGACCCGCGGAACCTGGACGTCCTGGCGCGAGCGCTCGCCAACCGTGTCGGCCCGGTCGACCGTCTCGCCGGGATGGAGCTCGGGGCCGTCCCGCTCGTGGTCGCGGTCGCCTTGCGGACCCGCCACCCCTACGTTGTGCTCCGAAAGGCCGCGAAGGAGCACGGGACGCGCCAGGCGTACGAGGGCGACATCTCGCCCGGCATGCGGGTCCTTCTGATCGAGGACGTCACGACGACCGGCGGTAGCACGCTGCGGTCCGTCGAGATTGTCCGCGCGGCCGGAGGCGTCGTGGACCGTGTGCTCGTCGTCGTCGACCGGGAGAGCGGGGCGACCGCTCACCTTGGTGCGGTGGGCGTCCGTGTCGAGCCGCTCGTGACGCTTTCGGAACTGCGCGGGGCCCGTCCGTGAGCGGTACGGTCCTGGGGGACGGCACGGTCCGCATCGACGACCCCACCGAAGCGGGACAGGTCTACGGGAAGGGATACTTCGGGACCCCGAGCTCGGGCGGGGGGCTCACGCTCGACCGGTACGAAGCGGTCTACCTCGGAGAGATGGGGCGGGTTCCCCTCCGCTCGTCCGCCGGGCGAGCCGTGGCCTGGCCGAGCGTCTTCCGCCGGGCGGTTCGTGCAGACCCCGGTTTTGCGGTCCGCTACCTCGTCTATCGGGACCTCCGTCAACGAGGGTACGTCGTCCGCACGAGCCCGCCCCCCGTTGCGTTCACGGTTCTTCCACGGGGTGGGATCCTCCACAAGACCCCGTCGCGCTACTGGGTCGAGGCGGTCAGCGAGCGCGTCCCGTTCGACCTTGCTCGGCTGTTCGGCCTTGCCGAGAGGGCCCAGTCGGCGAAGAAACTGCTTCTTCTCGGTCTGGTCGACGAAGAGTCCGACCTCACGTACTACCGCGTGCGTCGTCCCGCCCCCACGGGGGCGCTCCCCACGCGGGGGCTCGCTGCTCCGGCCCAAGGCTGGCTTTCCGAGGACCGAGTGACCGTGCATGACCCTCCCGCGGTCCTCGAGCTCGGTCGCGAGCTCTCCTACGGGAGCCGTGTCGGAGACCGACTCGAGCTAAGCCTCCTCGAAGCAGCGTATCTCGGCTCAGTGAGCCAACTCACAGTACGCGACTCGAAGAGCGGCCGACCCGTTTCTCAGGAAGCGCTCGAGCGTCGGGCTCGCCGCCTCGACCCCCGATTCGTCGAGCGGCTCGCCGCGTATCGAGAGCTTCGGCGCCGGTCGCTCGTCGTCAAGACGGGATTCAAGTACGGAGCGCACTTTCGCGCCTACCCACGCAGTCCCGAGCACTCGCACGCGCGTTACCTCGTGCAGGCAGTCCCCGCCGCTCACATCTCGTCCTGGATCGAGGTCGCGGGCGGCGTGCGCGTCGCGCAGGGAGTTCGAAAGGAGTTCTTGATGGCGGGCGTGCGTCCCGATTCTGAGGTTCGCTTCCTCTCGCTCGAGCGAGTGCGCCCCTAACGCGCGTGGGGTCCGAGACCATCGAACGTTCCGAAGCACGCTCGCCCGTCGCTTACGGACAAAGTCGCGGTGCGGACGCGATCGAGCGCACCCACTCGGAGATTCGCGTCGCGCCCGCGTCTCGTCGTAGAAGCTCTTCGAGTGCGGTGCCGACGATCACCCCGTCGGCCCCGGACGAGAGAGCGCGTGCAGCCGACGCACGGTCCCTCACTCCGAAACCCACGAGCACCGGGAGCTTGGGCGACGCGCGGTGAGCGGTCCGTACGATGCTACGTAGGTCGACCGAAGCATTGTTCTTGGTCGCTCCGGTGGTACCATAGCGAGAAACGAGGTAGAGGAAGCCCTTGCTCCTGCGCGCAATCTTCTCGACTCGCGCGGGGTCACTCCCGGGCGCTGCGAGCAGAACGAGCGCGAGACCGGCGCGTCGCGCAGCCGACCGGAATGCGAGCGACTCTTCGAGAGAGAGGTCGGGGACGATGAGTCCACTCGCGCCAGCGCGAGAGAGTTCGCGAAGCCCCGGACCGAGTCCTTCCTGAACGACGGGATTCGCGTACGTCATGACCGCAGTCGGAAGGATCCTGCTCGTCACCCGACAAGCGGCGACCAGGTCGCGCCATCGGGTTCCGTTCCGGAGGGCCCGACCTGCCGCCTCCTCGAGCACCGGACCGTCCGCGATCGGGTCGGAGAACGGAAATCCGAGTTCGAGCGCGTTCGCCCCGCCCTCCCGGAGCGCCTCAACGGTCCGCCGAATCGCCTTCGTCCGAGCTCGGTCGACCATGAGGTAGGGGACGACGATCGGACGCCCCGTCGACCGAGCGACGCGGAGGGACTCAGCGAGACGCACCCAGCACCACCTCGAGGTCCTTGTCGCCCCGACCCGAGAGGGTCACGACGATATTCTGCCGAGCGGGTCTCCGCTTCGCTTCCTTAAGCGCAGCGTAGAGCGCGTGCGCTGGCTCGAGCGCGGGCAGGATACCTTCGTCTTCGGCGAGCCAGTGGAACGCGCGTAGGGCGCCGACGTCCGGGACGGAAATGTACCTCACGCGTCCAGAGTCCCTCAAGAAGGCGTGTTCGGGACCGACCCCCGCGTAGTCGAGTCCTGCAGAGACGCTCTCCGTCTCGGCGATCTGTCCCTCGCGATCCTGGAGCACGTAGGAGTACGAACCGTGAAGAATCCCGGGCCGACCCCGCGTCAACGAAGCAGCTCCGCGAGACCCGCTCCGTCCACCGGCCTCGACGCCCAGGAGCTCGACCGATGAGTGGAGGAACGGCCGGAACGTCCCGATGGCGTTCGACCCGCCTCCCACGCATGCGACCGCGAGGTCGGGGAGTCGACCGAACTCGTGCCGGGACTGATACCGGATCTCCCGCCCGATCACGCTCTGGAAGTCCGCAACCATCGAGGGGAAGGGATGCGGGCCTACCGCGGAGCCGAGGAGGTAGTGGGTCGACCGGACGTTGGCGATCCAATCCCGAAGGGCGGCGTTGATCGCGTCCTTCAAGGTACGACTCCCCGTCCGGACGGGAACGACCGTCGCGCCGAGCAAGCGCATCCGCTCGACGTTGGGTTTCTGCCGGGCCATGTCGACCTCGCCCATGTACACGGTCGTTTCGAGGCCAAGGGCCGCGCCGATGATCGCGGTCGCGACCCCATGCTGCCCCGCGCCTGTCTCGGCAATCAAGCGCGGCTTCCCCATGCGGACGGCGAGAAGCCCCTGACCGAGGGTGTTGTTGAACTTGTGCGCGCCGCCGTGGACAAGGTCCTCTCGCTTCAACCAGAGCTTGGCCCCGCCCGCGCGTCGCGTGAGGTTTCGTGCCAGGTAGAGCGGCGTCGGACGGCCTCCCAGGGTCTCCGAGAGTCGACGTAGCTCCGCTCGGAACTTTGGATCGCGTCGGGCCGACTTCCATGCCGACTCGAGCTCCTCCAGCGCCGGGACGAGCGTCTCGGGAACGTAGGCCCCTCCGTAGGGTCCGAACCGCCTAGGCATGACCCGACTCGAACGCCTCCACCGCGGCCAAGAATCTCTGCATCTTCGACGGGTCCTTGACCCCGGGAGAACTCTCGATACCCGAAGAGACGTCCACCCCCCAGGGCCGGACCACGCCGAGCGCGTCGGCCACGTTGTCAGCAGTGAGCCCCCCCGCAAGGACGAACTTGCGACCAGGGTGAGCGTCCACGATGCGCGCGCACGTTTCCCAGTCGGGCCGAACCCCGCTCCCGCCGGGGAGGGGTTGTCCGGCCGCGTCCAGATGGACCCGAGGGTAATCTTCTGCCGCGGGCACTTTCGGAAGGTCCGTTCCGCTCGGGGACGTGGCGATCGCCATCGAAGGGACGAGGTGGTGGACCTCCAGGAACTCGAGGCCCGAGGGGAGCCTGCCGTACACCTGGATCCGATCGACTCCGACCTCGTCGAACAGCGTGTGCACGAGTTCGGCCGG
>DASPTO010000110.1:0-6737 GCA_035623375.1 Thermoplasmata archaeon | reverse complement strand
TCGTCGAACAGCGTGTGCACGAGTTCGGCCGGGGGGTCGACCACCACAGCCCACGCTTCGGCCTCCGAGGGAACCCCGCCGATGAGCTCCGCCGCGGCATCTGGGGTCAGGTTCCGTGACGAGGCGGGGACGTTGACGACGAACCCTGCGGCTCCGCCGGCCGGGACCAACTTGACCGCGTCCTTCTCTTTCAACCCACAGAACTTCACGAATGTCTTCACGCTCGACCTCCGTCGTGAGCTCGGAGCAACGAGGCGAGGAACAAAGCGGGCTCGTTCGAACGTGCGACAGCGGTCCCGACCAGAATGCCGTCGACTCCGGAGTCCCAGAATCGGCGAGCATCCGAGGCGTCCTCCACTCCGCTCAGCCCCAGCAACGGGCGAAGGCCCATCCGAGCCGCGTCGTGGATCGTCTCCTCCGCGGTCGTTCGAGCGATCGAAAGAGAGTCGAGGTCCCGGCTGTTCACGCCGTACACGTCCGCGCGCACGTCCCCGGCACGACTTAATTCTGTCCGCGAGTGAAATTCGAGAAGCACCTCGAGACCAAGCCGATGAGCTCGTTCTGCGAGTCGGTCGAGCGGTTCACTCAGGTACCCTTCGTCCTCCAATCGCGCGATGAGCAGGATTGCGCTCGCCCCGCATCGGGATGCAAGCTCTACTTGACGTGGGTCGATGACGAAATCCTTGTACAGAACGGGTCGGCGGGTCGCCTTCGCGAGTTCTCGGACGTCTTCGGGAGAGCCTTCAAAGCGGGGTCGGGTCGCGAGACAAGAGTACGCCGAGGGCCGTCCCGCCTGCGTCACGCGGACGAACTCCTGGATCGAACGTCGCGGAAGCGCGGACTCCGTTTGGCCGGGGGAGACGCGCTTGTACTCCACCACGAGCGCTCCTCGCTTGCGGTCTCGCCGGACCGACGTCCGAAAGGACGCGCGAGCTCGAGGAGGCCGCGGCGTCGGCTGCCCGGAGGGCGCAACCCGCGGAAGAGTCTCACGGACCTCCCGCACGATCTCTTCGAGGAACGCCATTCCTACCCTCCCGACCCTCGCGAGAATCGTGCCGCGATCGTCGTCATGCGGTCGAGGACCTCCTCCGCGCGACCCGAGTCGAGGGCCCCACGGGCCCGTTCGACCCCGTCCGCCATCGACCGTGCTCGACCGGCGAGCCAGAGTGCCGCTGCCGCCGTGAGCAGCACCGACCCTCGCCGGGCCCCGTCGCCTCCTGCGAGGACGCGCCTCGCTTCTTCGGCCGCCTCGATCGGTGCTAGCGCTCCCCAATCCCCGATACGGTCCTCGCGTCGGAGAAGGGTCCTCGCGTCGAATGTTCGTCGGCCAATTCGTCCGCCGGATGCGAGGAATCCAATCGTGGTCCCCGAGGGAGAAAACTCGTCGCATCCCTCCGCCGAGGTGACCGCCATCGCGCGGCGGCGTCCCAAGAGCGAGAGGACCCGCGCCGCACGTTCGGCCGCGCGCGAGTCGGGGACACCGACGACCTGGAAAGGGACGTTCGCCGGGTTCGAGAGCGGGCCGAGCTGATTGAAGATCGTGGGAATCCCGACCGCCTTCCGCGCCGCTGCCACCAACCGGGTCGCCGGGTGATAGAGCGGTGCGTGGAGGAACGCGAGGTGGACGTGCCGGTACGTCTCCCGGGCGAAGGGGATGCTCGTCGTTACCGGTAGGCCGAGCGCCTCGAGGAGGTCGCTCGACCCGCACGGGCCCCGTGCGCTGCGATTGCCGTGCTTAATGACCGGAACACCAGCCCCGGCGACAACGAACGCGCTGACCGTGGAGACGTTGAACGAAGGAATGCGTGCGCCCCCGGACCCACAGAGGTCGACCGGTTGCTGAGACCTCGGGTACGGGAACCGGATGGCCCTTCGCCCGATTTCTCGAGCGAAAAAGGAGAGCTCCTCGGTGGAGATCTTCCGGAGCGCAAGGGCCACGAGGAGGCCCGCCCGCTCGGTGTCGGTCGTATGGATGGCGACGAGGAGGTCGAGCGTCGCCCGCGCCTCCTTTGGTCCGAGTGGCTCGGGGTCGATCAGCCGGGAAAGGAGGCTTTCCGTCATCGACGCGCCTCTCGGAGGAAGTTCACGAAGAGCCTGGGGCCGAAGGGAGTTAGGTAGGATTCTGGGTGGAATTGTACGGAGTGGACGGGTCGCCTCCGGTGACGGAGAGCCATTACGAGCCCTTCGTCACTCACAGCAGTTACCTCCATCGTCCTCGGGACGGTCGATCGATCGACGAGGAGGGAATGGTACCGTGCTGCCGAGGTCGGCGTGGGGACCCCGCAAAAAAGACCCTCGCCGTTGTGACGGACAACGGTAACGTCTCCGTGGACCGGTTCGGGGGCGAGAACGACCTTCGCGCCGAAATGCTGACCGATGATCTGGTGACCGAGGCAGACCCCAAGGAACGGCCGCTCCTGGTCCCACATCCGAAGGAGCGAGCGGGAGAGGCGAGTACGCCGCGGGTCGTTCGGGTGGCCCGGACCCGGCGAGAGCACGACCGCGTCCGGGTCCACCCGGACCGCCTCCTCGAGCGGTTCGGTCGAACGCAGACAACGGACCGAGGCTCCTCGAGCGGCGAGCGCCTGCTCGATGTTGTGGACGAACGAATCCTCGTGGTCGACGAGAAGCACCCTCATCGTGTCTCTCCGAGGAGAGTCCACTCGAGATGGTCGAGCTTCGAGAGGGTCTCCTCAAACTCCCGATCCGGCTCGGACCGATGGACGATGCCGGCGCCCGCGGCGGTGTAGAGACGCCGGCCGGAGGCAAACGCCGACCGGATCGTGAGGGCGAAATCCGCGTTCCCGTTCGGAAGGAGGCACGTGACCGCGCCGCCGTATGGGCCCCTCCAAGTGCGCTCCTCCTGACGAAGCAGTTGCGTGGCTCGGATCTTCGGGGCGCCGCTCACGGTCCCCGCGGGAAACGCCGCCGCGAGCACGTCCCAAGGACCGAGGCCAAGCTTGAGATGGCCGCCGACCCGGCTCACCAGATGTTCCAGACGTGCGAATCGCTCTCGTCGCTCTTCCCACACCAGCCGGACCGAGCCGGGACGAGACACCGACCCGAGGTCGTTGCGGGCGAGGTCGACGAGCATGCGGTGTTCGGCGAGCTCCTTCGGGTCCCGATGCAATGGGAGCCTTCTTCCCCGGCGGCCGAGGGTCGGAATCGTTCCCGCGATTGGGTTCACGTACGCGCGGCTTTGGCGGACCTCGGCGACCGATTCCGGGCTTGCTCCAACGATTTCGCGATCCCCGAACTTGAGGTAGTAGAAGAACGCGAAGCGTTCGCTTGCGCGAAGTTCCGTAGCTCGAGCCAAGAGACCGTCGGGGCGGTCCCATTCACGTCGGTGTGCGAGCACGACTTGGAACGCCTCGCCGCTCCGAATCGCGCGCAGGAGGTTCGCGACCGACCGCCGGAACCGTGGGAGAGGCAGCGAGTCTCGGATCGGCCTCGGTCTCTCGCGCACTCGCACTGGTCGACGGCGAACGCGGGCCGTTCGAGTCGGCCGCACGTCCTCAACGAAGGCAAGCTCTCCCAAGGGGAATGGAGAACCAGCCGGCCCATTCGAGAGAGTCCGCTCCACCAGGCCGAACGCCTCGAATCCGAGGTAACCCAAGACGGCGGTTCGAGGGCGTCTCAGGAATCGAGCCGTATTACCCGCGATCTCCGAGAGCGAAGTCGACGGGTCCAGCGTGATGACCTGGTCGGCCCTGTCGAATGCGAGAGCGATTCCCGTACCGGCGCGCTCCTCGGGGGCCCGCTCGAAATAGCCAGCGACCTCGCGGTCCGGAGCCGTCCGAGCGAAATCCTCCCAGAGCGTCATCAATCGCTCATCCCCCCCCGCCCGGTGATGAGCGCCGCGTGGAGTTCGCGGAGGACCAACGGTCCACGGCGTTCGGGGACCGCGAGAGAGAGGGCCCTCGGGGTGGCGCTGAACCCCTCGGCACCGGCGACGGTGTCCGACGGGATGCGGCTGAGGTCGTCCAGAACGCCATCCCCGATTGCGGTGACAAGAGTGACCCGGAAGGGTCCCTCGACCATCGCCGCTGCTTCTCGCGTCACCGGCGCGAGCGCGCGAATGGCCGACACGACCTGGCTCGGCTCTACGACGAGGCAGAGCAAGGCGGACGAGGTGTACAGCTGGACCAGATTGACCCCGGCGGCGGCAAGATGGTGCGAGACCTCGGCCACGATCCCGGGCCGTTGCCGCCCGCCCGGGACTCGGATCCGGAGCATTCTGAGATGGGGGAGCATCGTGAGAGCCCGATTTCGGCGTCCCGGGCGACTCGGGGAGATCGTCGTCACCACAGTGGGTTCTTCGAGAGACCGTACCCGGAGCACGATCCCTTCGGCCCTCGCTGGCTCGATGGTGAGAGGGTGAAGGACTCGGGCACCGAACTGTGCGAGTTCCTCGGCCTCCTCGTAAGAGAGCTCGGGAATCGGACGCGCGGTCGGCACGATATGCGGGTCCGCGGAGAGGACCGAGACGTGCCGCTTTACGAGCTCGACGCGAGAAGCACTGATCAGCGCGCCGATGGCGGACGCGGCGTAGTCCGACCCGCCGCGTCCGAGTGTGGCGACCCGCCCTTCCAGGCTTCGGCCGAAATAGCCCGTCACGACGGGGACGTCCCCGCGAGCGAGGAGGCGTCCGAGTCCCTTCCGCACCGCGGCGCGGGACCGGTCGAACAGTACGCAGGAAGCCCCGTAGGCGTTGTCGGTGATCAGGCCGAGGTGGTCAGCCTCGACCGGAGTCGCGGGCACGCCCCCCATGCGGAGCTCGGAAGCGAGCCAATGGACTGCCAATCGTTCGCCCTGGCTCAAAACTCGGTCGGAGAGCGCCGGGTCGGCTCCGCCACTCTCCAATACGGTCTCGAAGAGACCGTTCAAGCGGTCGAGATGCCGACGCCCCGCGGTCGGAAGGCCCGGGTGCAGATCGCGAATGGCGGTAACGATCTCGCGGTGACGGGCCCGGGCCCTCGGATGGGCAAGGCCATCCAAGAGAAGGTCAGTGACACCCTCCCGCGCGGATGCGACGACGACAAGTGGGGCGCCCTCCGAACGAGCATCTTGGATATCCTCGAGCACCCGGGCGGGGTCGGCCAGCGAAGCGCCCCCGAACTTGAGGACGATCGGACGTGCGGACCGGGTCAACGCTAGGCTCCCCTCCCATGCGAGAGGAGACCTTGAGCGAGGGCGAGCTCGGCATTCAGGACCGACGCCCCTGCCCCTCCTCGCACTGCGTTGTGCGAAAGCACGAAGAACCGAAGGAAGGGCGGGTCCCATCGGACCCGTCCCACCACCGCGGCCATCCCCCTCGCTCGGGTCGGGTGGCCGGCCCATCGGTCGCGCAGCGGTTGGGGACGGTCGGGTTCCGACCGAACGAGCACTGGAGGAGACGGCGCCGTTGGGAGCGCGAGCCTGCCGAGCGGGTCAAATTCCTGCCATGCCGAGACCACGCGGTTTACGTCGACCGGCCGGTCCGCCTCCACGGTCACCGCTTCGAGGTGGCCTTCTCGTGTTGCGACGCGGACACAATGGGCGAGAACCGGAACGGAGGAAGGGACGATGGCTCCCGACTCCAACCTGCCGAGAATGCGAACCGACTCCGCGCGAATCTTCTCTTCCTCGTCTCGAATGAACGGTACTACGTTGTCGGTGATCGCCAGGGACGGCACGCCGGGGTATCCCGCACCCGAGAGGGACTGGTAGGTGGCGACGTGAACCGATCGGGCGGCGATCATGGACCAGATCGGTGCAAGAGCAAGGACCAGGCCGGTCGTAGAGCAGTTCGGGTTCGTCACGAGGATCGCCCGAGCGCGACGCCCGGTTCCGACCAAGCGGAGGTGGTCGGCGTTCACCTCCGGCACGAGAAGCGGGACGCGTCGGTCCATTCGATGGTCGGCCGCGTTCGAGAAGACGGATACTCCCCGGCGAACCAATTCCGATTCGAGCCCTCGAGCGGTTCCCGATGGGAGCGCGGAGAACGCCAGCCGCACGCCCTCGCGGGCCAGCTGCGATGCTGACCTTGAGACCAGGCGAGTTCCTTCAAGAGAGGCGGGCGGAGGCTCCTCGAGCTGCCAGACCTCCCCGAGGGTTCTTCCTTCCGAGCGCTCGGTTGCGACGAGGGTCGTAGGCTCGAACGACGGGTGGTCCGCGAGCAGCCGCGCGAAGTGCTGCCCGATGTACCCGCTCGCCCCGAGGACGGCACAGGGAAGCCGTGTCTCGATCACGGCAGGAACCCTCCGCGAAGCCCGAGGTCGGCGAGGGCGATTGCCGTCACCGCCTCGAGCACGACGACCGCGCGCGGGACGATGCATGGGTCATGCCGACCGGTCACCACGATCGTCGTCGACGACTTTTCCGCGAGGTTGACCGTTCGCTGAGGACGCGCGATCGAGGACGTAGGCTTGACGGCGACACGGTAGACGAGCGGCATTCCCGTCGAGAGGCCCCCGAGTACGCCACCCGCATTGTTCGACTCGGTCCGGACCGCCCCGTCCACCCAAACGAATGGGTCGTTGTGTTCGCTGCCCCGCATCCGAGCACCGCGGAATCCAGCGCCAAATTCGACTGCCTTCACCGCTGGAACGGAGAATGCCAGATGGGCGACCGAGCTCTCGATGGAGTCGAAGAACGGCTCTCCCAGCCCTACGGGGAGGCCCTCCGTCCGCACCTCCACCACGCCCCCCAAGCTGTCGCCCTCTCTGCGGACACCGCCGATGGCCTCCTCCATTCGA
>DASPTO010000109.1:0-2685 GCA_035623375.1 Thermoplasmata archaeon | reverse complement strand
TGTCTACGCCCGTGCCCAGGACGCGGACCACCCTGCGCTGAAGGGACTCGCGCCGCGCTTGAGAGACCAGGACGCTCCCTCGCGCGACCGGGAAGTGCGACCGGGCCCTACTGGCGGCGGTCGTTCTGCTTCTGGAACATGATCGCCCCGGACCGGTAGACCGCTTTTCCGAGGCGAACGCTCTGTGTCGAGGCCACGCTGGGGGACCGCTCGGCGAGCATCAGGCTCTCGACGATCTGGCGGAAGAGGGCGCTCTGGTTGATTTCCGGGTGGCGGTCCAGGAAGGCGCTCTCCTCGGGCGTGATGGTGATGTTCTTCCTCAGCATCCCTTGGGGGCCCGTCTCAGGCTTCGAGCGCGACGGCATGTGCCCCCGGATGATTTACACGTATAAGTGCGTATTGTTTCGGAAGCAGGGCAGCGGGCTACCCTTCGGACAGGGGTCCGGCAAGGACGGTCGTTGCGGTCCGCCCGTCCATCGCCCGTCGGGCTGCCAGTTGGACTTCTTCGGGGGTGACCGACCGAAGGAGCGATGGCCATCGTAGGAGGAAATCGGGAGGGAGCCGGTGGTACGCGGTCTCGACCGCGAGCTCGTGCGCCTCGGCCGTCGTTTCGAGCGCGAGCGGGATTTCCCCGATCGAGCTTTCTCGGACTTCCTTGAGCTCGGTGGGGGGGAGCAGTCTTACCGACACCTCCCTGATCTCGTGGCGGAGCAGCTCGAGCACCTTCTCGTAGCGGTCCGGTCCCGTGCCGGCGCCGACGGACCAATACCCCCCGAAACGCATCGACTCGAGCTCGCTCGACGCGTGGTAGACGAGACCCCCTTGCTCTCGAACCCGCTGGAACAGGCGGCTTAGTTGCGCGCGTCCTCCGAGCACCTCGTTCGCGAGGAACGCTGCCGGGTAGAGAGGGTCCGAGCGGGGAATCGAGTTACCGCCGACCCGAATCTCGACCTGGGACCGACCCTTCAGGTTCACGTCGAAGCGTCGAGAAGCGTGTGCGCGAACCGGCGGCATCGGGAGGGTTGGCCCTGGCCTCTCGGGCAACGACGAAAAGCAGCTTCGCGCCGTGGACTCCACGGTCCGGAGGCTCGCAAACGTGGTCACGACGAGAATCGCGTCCCCGCTCGCGTAGTGGGTGCGGTGGAATTCCCGGAGCCGGTCCGGTGTGACCCGGCCCACGGACCGCGCGTTTCCCAGGCCGAAGGTGCGGTAGGGGTGTCCGGTCGGGTACGTAGCGTGGAACAGCTCTCGGTCGGCGCGGCTCGCCGGCTGCGAGGACTCTCGCAGCTGCCGCTCCGTCATCTGACGCTGAACGCGTTCGAGGTCCTCAGTCGCGAATCGAGGGCGCAGCACGACATCCGCGAGCAACCCGAGAAGCCGTCTCCAGTCCGATGCCGGTCCCCAGATCGTCACCTCGGCAGATTCGGGCGCGCATTCCGTCGTGAGGCTCGCACCGGCCCGGTCCAGGCAACGAGCGAGCGCAACCCGGTCGAACGGACCCGCACCGCTCGACAAGAGGTAGTTTGCAATCCGGGCCGTCCCCTCCCTTCCCTTCGGGTCGAATCCCCAACCCGCCGGGCCGACGTAGGTGGCAGAAAAACTCGCTGCACCGGCAGGGGGCGGCTGACGTACGACCGAAAGGCCGTTTGCGGGGGTCCCATATTCGAGCCGGAGAGGGTCCGCCGAACTACTCATCGCTTGGGCCCCTGGTCGGCTCGTACCGGACCACAGCGCGGGCGTCGGTCGTCAGGAACGTGCGAGCAGCGTCACGCACAGCCCGCGCAGAAACCCGCAGGAGCCGGTCGTACAGCTCGTCTTCCAGGTCGAGGGAGTGGAGCGTGGAGAAGTACCCGATCCGGAACCCCGTGCTCGTCGACCCCTCGTACGAGAGTGCGGCTCCGCGACGGACCCGAGTCTTGACGTCGGCCATCTCACGTGCCGTCGGGCCGTCCCGCCGGAGTCGTTCGACGGCCCTCTCGACTCCTTCCTCGAGTCGGTCGAGGGCGACGCCTGGGGCCGCCTGGGCTTGCACGGTGAAGAGGCTGGGATAGACCCGTGGACTCCATCCGCTGGTGGCCCGGACCGCGAGGCCCTTTTCGACGAGAGTTCGATACAGTCGAGCGGTTGGGTGTTCTCGTCGCCCCCGCCACCCAACGCCCGCCGAAAACACTCGGCTTTCTCCGCCGAGGATCGTGTCCACGACAAGCAGCGCCGGCGTCCGGGGGTCATTCAAGGGCGGGGAACGCCACCCGATTTGGAGGTAGGGAGTGGTCCCGGGACCTCGGAGAACGGACCTTCGCTCTCCCGATGGCGGAGGCTCGACATCCTGTACTGTAACGTCGTCGCCCCATGCCGGCAGATGCGAGAACTTGCGACGGACTTCTTGCTCAGTCGATCGGGCGTCGAAACCACCCACGACGACGAGGACGGCGTTCTTCGGCCCGTAGAAGCGACGATAGTACTCGCGAAGCTGTTCGGCGGTCATCTGTTCGATGTCCCGCCGTCGTCCGAGCACCTCCCATCGGTACGGATGGACCCGGAACGCGAGCTGGAAGAGCTCCTCTTCCACTCGGAACTCCGGCCAGTTCTCGTTGCCCTCGCGCTCGGACAGCACGATGGCGCGTTCCCGCTCCACCTCGGCGGCCGAGAGCTTGGCCCGGGTCATCCGGTCCGCTTCGATCGACA
>DASPTO010000108.1:0-3411 GCA_035623375.1 Thermoplasmata archaeon | reverse complement strand
GATGTAGACGTGGCGGTGGTGCATCTCCCGAACGTAGACGTGAGAGGAGTTCTGCTCGAGCCAGTCCTTGACCTCCTGCATGTCGACGACCCAGGAGCGGTGGTCGACGAGCTCCGGCATGAATTGGATCAGCTGCAGCTTGAGCCCGTCCGAGGAGCCGACGAAATCGATCATGCGGGGAACGTTGGGGAGCGTACGGCGGAAGACGACCGTGTTGAGCTTGACCGGTTTCAACCCGACCCGCAGCGCCTCTCGGATCCCGCGAAGCACCGGACCGAGGGCTCCCTTTCGGATCGAGCGGAACTCCTCGGGGTTCGTCGTGTCGACCGAGACGTTCACCCGCTTCAACCCTGCGTCGCGCAACGCCTCCGCGCGCTTCTCGAGCATCGAGCCGTTCGTGGTGAGCGATACGTCTGGGATTTGACGGACGGTCCGGTCGATGATCTCCTCAAGGTCGGCACGGACGAGCGGCTCCCCGCCCGTGAACTTCACTGAGCGGATCCCGAGCTCGCGCGCGACGACGACCAGCCTCTCGACCTCCGTCGGGGTCATCTCGTCCTCGTGCGCGGCGCGCGGTCGAGCCACCGGGCCGAGCCCCTCGTCGTGACAGTAGATGCATCCGAAGTTGCACCGCTTGGTCACGCTGATGCGAATGTCCGTGACCTCGCGCCCGAACGCATCGGACAGCATCGCCCCCTTCAACCGCCACTCGTCTTAAAGCCCCCGAAGTTCGGAGGGCGACAACTCGAACAGTCCCTAACGGATGCCACAAAGGGCGGTGAGCCCCAGAAGGTCTTCGGAAAGGGTTCCCCTCCGCAGCGCGGTGTCCGACGAGGTTCGGTCGGCTTCCCCCGCTGCGGAGGGCGGAGCGATTGGAGGGACCCAGTTGCTCCCTCGTCGCTCCGCCGTTAGGCGACCCGTAGGCCCGGGAGCACCGGTTCCGGTCCCGAGGGTGGGGCCGGCATCGGATGCACCGGCAATGGGATCGACATCGCGCTACTCCGAGAGGAGCTGCTCCAGACGCTGATACAGGTCATCGAGCTCCTTCTCCTTCTGTCGTCCGCCTTCCCAACGCGCGTTCACGACCTGAACGAGCAGGTCGGCGACCTTGTCCATCCAGGGTCCCTCTTGGGCATCGAACCGCTTCTTCACCTTCTCGCGAAGGAGTTCGTTGTAGGCCCGGTAGGCCGACCAGACCCATGGTCCCAGATTCGCACCGCTCGGCTCGCATTCGTCTCCGCTTCCGTGCATTTCTTCCTCGTGGAACGTTCGTTCCAGTCCCGTCACCTCTCGGACGAGGATATTGACCGGGTCGCGGGACGACCGGTCACAGGGTGCAGGATTGGAACGATCCGCCGATGGGAGAGTAGGTAACGGACGCGTTACCGACGGAATAAATGCGACCCTTCCGTATCGAGCTCGATGGCGAACGAGCCCGAGGGCGACTCCCCCAAAGCGCCGCTCGGACTCGACGAGCGCGTTCTGGCGACCCTCCAGGGACTCCATGGGAGCATCGCATTCAGCGGGCTTCGACGGGTCCTGCACGCTCACCCCGAATCGCTCGTCCGGTCCCTGCGTCGCCTCGAGCGCGAGGGTCGAATCGAGCGATCGGCCGGAGGGTACCGGGCGCTCGGAACCCTGGCAAACTCCTCGCCACACGAGTCGGTGGGGACCCGCTCCATCGCGCAGGTCGACCTTCCACCGGGCGTCTCCGCCGACCTGATCTTCGGCCGTCTTTCGGGGCGGTGGTTCGGATCACTCCGCTGGGTCGGGGTCGTGGACCATCCGGGAGGTCGTCTACTCGCCTGGGCGAAGCGCGACGGGGAAGGCTACGTCCTTCTCGGGATCGAGCGAGGCGTGCTTCGAGTGTACGCCCGTGCGGACCCGGCGGGAGACGACCTCGACGAATCTGAGGACGCTGCCTACGAACTCCTCGCCCACGCGATTGAGGCGATCCGGCCGGCCGCTCGTGAACCGGGGGCCTCCGTGATGTTCTTCGGCGCCGGGGTCGTGGATTCCCGACTGCCATTCGACGACTGAATCGCCCGTTCTCCCTGTTTTCGTCTCGTCGTCTCCGTGCTTGAGCTCGACTCGAGGTCGTCTCGGGAGGTCCGGCTCACCCCCGCGGGTTAATGTGGGGTAGGTCCCCTCTTGGGGGTAGCCAATGTCGCCGTTCCCGTCCGGCGCCACGCAGCCACCCGAGGCCATCCCCTCACGGCCCCTCGGATTCGGCACCGCGATCCCGGAAGGTGTCGCTCCTCCGCTCGAGCCGGGCGTCCCCCGCACGGTGGGTCGCGGGACGACGCTCGAGGTTGACGGTATCTCGAAGTCGTTCGGGTCGGTCCAGGCGCTCGCGTCCGTCAGTTTCACCGTGAAGGCGGGCGAGATCGTCGGTCTTCTCGGACCGAACGGCGCCGGCAAGACGACCGCGATGAAGGCGATTCTCGGAATCGTTCCGGCCGATTCGGGAGAAGTACGGCTCCTCGGGCGAGATGTGGCCGAGGACCTGCCGGCCGCCAAGCGGATGATCGGGTACGTCCCCGAGTCTCCGGCGCTCTACGAGTTCCTGACCGGAGCGGAGTACCTCGACTTTGTGGCCGACATGTATGGGCTCGAGGCGTCTGCCCGGACCGAGCGGATCCGAACGTTCCTCGCCGGGTTCGAACTCAACGGCCACGAGAACGCGCTCATCAGCGGCTACTCGCAGGGGATGCGCCAGAAGGTCGCTCTGATTGCGGCACTTGTTCATCGACCCCAACTTCTGCTCTTGGACGAACCCCTCAACGGGCTCGACCCTCGATCGGCTCGCATCACGAAGGACCTCCTCCGGAATCTTGCGGACCACGAACGCACCGCCGTGCTGTTCAGCACGCACGTCCTCGAGATCGCTCAAGCGATCTGCGACCGCGTAGTGATCCTTCACCGCGGACAGGTCCTCGCCTCCGGACCGTTCGCGACGATCCGCGACCGTGCGGGCCTCGCGGGTCAGGACCTCGAGGAGGTGTTCCTCAAGTTGACCGGGACCGGCGACCTCCGCGAGGTGGTCGAAGCCCTGAGTCGGTAGGCAGTGGATGGAGCTCCACCGCGTCCGCCGCCTCGCGGGTACCCTCGTCGCCTCGCAGCTGCGGACGGGCCGCAGTTCCTCCGACCCGAGGAGCTTCCTCGGTCGTCCGATCCTCATCGGGACGGTCGATGCCGCACTCTTTGTCGGCGCCTTGGTGCTGGTCTTCGTCGCGATCCGCGAGAGCCCCGCCTCGAGCTCTGTGCTCGGGAGTCTCGCCGAGACATTCCTCCCGTTCGTCCCGATCGTCGCGGTGGGCGTGGTCCTGGTCGCCGGGATCATGTTCGAGCTCACCACCACCTCGAAGTTCGCGGGGAGCGACGCGGCCAACTGGCTTCCGATCACGCCGG
>DASPTO010000107.1:0-2653 GCA_035623375.1 Thermoplasmata archaeon | reverse complement strand
GAGAGCGGAGGAGACCCGCGAATCCCGGGAGCGAGATCCCAAGGACGACCTGACCGCCCTTTCCGGCTCCCGAGAACGGTCCCGTAGGGACCTCCCGGAACAGCTCGGTGAGGTCGCGCGGGGGGTCGGAGGGAACCCGGGCATGACGACGAACGAGGACCTCCCGAATCTCGAGAAGGAACTTCTGCCGGCCGACCTCGCGCTCGACGTATTCTTGGATCAGTCGGAGCTCTTGGACGCCTTTCACCTCGACCCGGTGGCCTCCCTCGGCCGAGACGTTGACGTCCTCCCGGACGGTTCCGATCCCTCGGCGCACCCTGCGGGTCGCCCGAAGGAGCGCACCGATCTCCTCGGCCACTTCCCGTGCCTCGGCCCCCGAAACGATCTCGGGTCCGGTCGCGACCTCGACGAGAGGGATTCCGAGGCGGTCGAGGCGGTACGTGACCTCGCCCGGCGACTCCCGCACCTTTCGCGCCGCATCTTCTTCGAGACAAATCGTGGGGATCGAGTACCGTTTTCCGCCGACCTCGAGCGTTCCGTCCGTCGCAACGAGAGCGGTCCTCTGGAACCCCGAGGTGTTCGAACCGTCGACGACGATCTTCCGCATCACCTCGATCTCATCCACCGGGCGTGCGTTCACGAGGAGAGCGAACGTGAGGGCCGCGTCGAGCGCGGCCTCGTTGAGGGGGTGCGGGGGTTCCTCGTCCATCTCGACGAGGCACGACGACGGCACTGCCTCGTACCGATAGACGAGACCCCGGGAGGCTTGCAGCGCGGCCGCGATGTCGACCGCACGGTTCTCTCCGCCCGCCGCACGAAGGCTGCGCGTGAAGGCGTACGTGACCTCTTCCGAGAGCTCGGGCGAACAGGCGCAGAAGAGCTTCCCGACCGAAAGCTGCTGGTGGACCTCGAGCCCGGCCTTCACGCCGATTCCCTCGCGTCGTGTCGATCATGGAACTCCCCGGCACGGTCTCGCAGCAGGAGTTCGCCGACGACCTTCGGGTCGGAAGAATGTCCGAGGGCCCAGACCATCTTCGCGTACGCCGTCTCGGGCAGAAGGTCGCCCAAGTAGAGCACGCCCGCACGCAGGAGTTCCCGGCCGGTCGCGTAGACGTACGGCTCTACGTTCCCCTCGAGGCACTGCGTCGTCATCGCCACCACGACGCCTCGCTCGGTCGCAGCGCGGATCCACCCGAGGTGGGCCGACCCGACGTGGCCGAGGCCCGTCCCTGCGAGTACGACGCCTCGGCACCCTTCGGCGAACCGGGCTGCCCGCTCGGGAGTGAGCCCGGGATAGAACCACAGCAGCACGGCACGCGCGTCGATCGGCCCGTCCATGCGAGCCGGTCCGAGCACCGGTGGTCGGACCGCCTGCTCGAGGACCACCTTTCCCGCTTCCACGAACCCGAGAGGCGGCCCGTTCCGGCTTCGGAACGCATCTCGGCGGCTCGAGTGCATCTTCCGGACCCAAGTTCCTCGGTGGATCGCGAACCGGTCGTCCGAGGGTCCTTGGTGCATCACGACGACGACCTCTCCGATGCGTCGGTCGTGCGCGACGTCGACCGCTGCGCGAAGGTTCGATGCTCCGTCCGAGGAGGGGCGGTCCGGGGACCGTTGGGCTCCGACGAGCACGACCGGCCCGGGGAGATCGGCGAGCAAGAAGCTTAGAGCAGCGGCCGTGAACCCGAGCGTGTCGGTGCCATGAGCAACGACGATCCCCTGCGCACCGCTCCCGAACGTCGCGACGATCCTCTCGGCGAGAACCTGCCAGTCGTCGGGGACAAGGTCTTCGCTCAGACGGTCGAAGACGGGAACGATGCGGACCCGGCCCCCGGTTTCGAGCTCGGGAAAGAACTCGAGGATCTCGCGCTCGTCCTTCACGGGCCGGACACCTCCGGTCTCATAGTCTACCCGAGACGCGATGGTACCGCCCGTCGTCAAGAGCGCGATCCAGGCGCCCGCGTCCGCCTTTGTGGCCACGGGAGTCGTCCTCGCGGGTGACGCGATGTTCGGGGTGTTCGACCCGAGACGACGGAATGAGTAGTTCGGACGGATGTGAATTCCGACGTTGTACCCACTCTCGAGCTTGAGCTGCAGCATCCGTTCCCCGGAGAAATCATGTCGGGGGACGACCGTGCCGCTCCACGTGTGCCCGGCCCCGTCCGAGATTTCGACCCGTTCCCCTGTGGGGAGTGAATCAGCTCCTTCCAGATGTCGTCGGAGGGAAGGTCGTTCATGGGGAGAACCAAGTCCGGCGGCCGACGGAGCGGCGACCGGTATAAAGTCTCGTTCGGAGAGCGAGCTCCGCGTCCCCGTGCTTTTATAGACGACCCCACTCGCCGCGCCGGGACCGAGAGAACGACCGAGATGCCCGTGTGGGGTAGCTACGGGATGGGGGCACTCTCCCCCGCCCGCTGCAGTGGATTATCCTAGAGGCCTGCGGAGCCTCAGACCTGGGTTCGAATCCCAGCACGGGCGTCCCCCTTGCCGCAGCTTCGCTCGTGAATCCGCCGAGCACCACTTTCATCGTCTTGCTGTCGCTGAGGGACCCCCGACCGGGAGATGAGCGGTTCGCCTGTCTACCGCCGTTGCACTCGCGTCGGGGTCGTCGTTCTGGTCGCGGGCCTCGTGCTCGGCCCGACTTTGTGGGCCG
>DASPTO010000106.1:0-8264 GCA_035623375.1 Thermoplasmata archaeon | reverse complement strand
AGGGTAGCGAGAGCCGGGTCAGAGGCCGCCTCGAGCGAATGAATCCGGCGGTGCCGCCGGCCGCCTCATCCCTCGAGTTCCGGTTCTACCCCACGAGCGGCGGCGCCGCCGTGGTCTGGGAAGCGCCGGTCGAAGTTCCGGCTCCTGAGCGGGCCCGGATGGATCGGCTCGTCCGGGAGATCTCGAGCCACCTCGAGCGCGCGATCGCAACCGAGAGCCACGCTACGGCGAAGGTAGTCCGACCCGCATCGCCTCACCTTCCTTGGACGGCCGTTCCCAAGGATGGGGCGGCATGAAGGCCATCGAATCGGCAGCTTTATAATCGGGACCTGGGTCCCCCGCGCCGCGTCCCATGGCGAGTTCTGCCTATCGCTACATGGCCCAGTCGTTCCAGCAGACCCTCGGGGAAGAGGGAGCTGCGCTTCGACACGAACGACTGCTGACCTGGAGGCGGGAGAACACGGTCACTCGGGTCGAGCACCCCACGCGCCTCGACCGGGCCCGTGCGGTGGGCTATCGCGCCAAGGGCGGTTTCGTCATCGTTCGGGTCCGGGTCCGAAGGGGCGGGCAGCGCAAGCGCGCGATCATCGCGGGTCGCCGTCCGAAGCACAAGGGAATCCTGCGAATGACGCTCGCGAAGAGCCTCCGTCGCATCGCCGAGGAGCGGGCGCAGAAGCACTACCCGAACCTCGAGGTCCTCAACTCTTACTGGGTGGGCGAGGACGGCAAGCAGAAGTTCTACGAGGTCGTTCTGGTCGACCCGTCTCACCCCGAGATCCTCGCCGACCCCAAGGTCAACTGGATCGCGAACCCCGCGCACAAAGGCCGCGTTTACCGCGGCCTCACGAGCGCCGGTACCGAGGGACGTGGACTTCGCTGGAAGGGGAAGGGAGCGGAACGATTCCGACCCTCTCGCGCGCGAAACCGGCGCGAGACCCGACGGACCCAGACGAAGGTCATTCCGTAGCGTGGTCGCCGCCCTCCTCCGCTACCTCGAGGAGAAGGGGGAGGGACCGGTTGCCTTTTTCGGCCGTTCGAGAGGCCCAGCCATAGAGTCCCTCGACATGCACGAGCTCTCCGCGGAGGACGCGGGCGAGCTTCCGCCGGAGTTCGAGATCCGGCCCGTCCCGGCCCGAGCCGAGGAACTCCTTCAGCCGCTGGGCGAGGTGACCTCCTTCCGTATCCCAGTCGGTCAGGATGATCACCCGCTTCGCTCCCGCAAGGTGTTGGGCGGTCTCGGAGAGAGTCCGGCCCCGATGCACGAGGACGATCGATCCGTGCAGACCGAGCCGTCGGAGGGAGCGACGGTCCCTCTCCCCTTCGACCACGACGACCGTTCCCGGGACGCGACTCTCGAGCTCGAGACGCAACCACAGGTCCCAGAACTCGTCGAACACGGCAGCAGGGTCGCGACCCGTGACCATCGTCTTATCCTCCTCCCGCCGGCCGTCGAGCGAGCGGAGGCCGAACGGAGACCGCACACCTCGTATAGTCCTTCGGGTCTCGACTCACTCCCCGAGAAGTATGCCCGACCATTTCACGCAGCTCCTGGAGTGGCGCCGCAACGAGCTCGCGGTCCGAGGGCTCGCGAAGATCCCGCCCGAGTTTTACACCTCGACCACGTCATACCTCAGCGAGCTCCGACGTTCGTATGAATCGGAGCTCCGCGAGAATCCGTCCGGCCGAAAAGGGGAGATCTCGCGGCAGACGTATCAGCGAGCGATCCAGGTCGCTCGGGATGTCGTCGAGGGTCGGGCCCAGAAGCTCCTCAATGCCGCGTTCCAAGCGAGCATCGGAGGCGCTCGGGACCTTCCGAATTCTCTTCCCGAAGAGCGCGCGATGTTCGACCAGGTCCTCGGCGTCCTCCTCGAGTTCCGACGCACGTCGTCCTCGTACCTCGAGCCGACTCCAGGCCCGGTCGCGGCGTCGCCGCTACGACCTCCGGAAACCCCGACCACCATCCCACCTGCCCCGACCCCCCGGCCTGTGGCGACGCCTCCAACGGCGCGTTCGGGGCCCTCTCTCGTCTACGTTCGAGTTCTGAAGGATTCCCGGCCGCTCGAGGTCGGCTCCGAAACGATCCAGCTCAAGGCCGACGACATCCTCTCGCTCCCTCCCGAAACGGCGAGGCTGCTCGTCGACGCGAAGGTCGTCGAGCCCGTCGAAAGTTCGTCCGTCCGACCCGTTACGTGACGGGCGCCCGGCTGCGTTCGGGCGGCGCAAGCTCGAGAGCGTAGAACCGCTCGAAGCCGAAGAGGAGGCTCTTTCCCGCGAGGCGTGTCCGCACCTCCGCTTCGGCGTTGGGAGCGGAGCGCAACGCTTCCTCGAAGAGATGGGGGAATCCCCACGCACCAAGCGCTTCCGCCTGGCTTCGGAACGCGACCTCGCGAAGGCCGGAGGCCGATGCGACGGCTCGGACCCGAGTGAAATTCACAAAGACCGATAGGTCGGAGGAGCCCGGGTCTGCGAACGGGTCGTCCACGTAGCGGTGACGGCGTACCGCCGCGAGCGTCCCGCCGGGATGTGCGCTGAGAAGTTCCGTCTCGTCCATCCCGTAGTCAAGCAAGATACAGAGGCCAGCCACGAGATGGTCGGCCACCTCCCGCACGAACGCCTCCGCCATCGGGGAGAACTCGAGAATCGTCCCCAAGGGAGGGGACTCAGGGAGTTTCGTGCCCGGGACCGGCCGCTCCAGAGGAGTCGTCGCCGGGGCGAACCCCTCGCGGGTCAGTCGCACGCCGGTCTCGAGCCAGCGGGTCCCGTCCCAAAGGAGCCTGCGAGCGGGCTGGGCATCCAGTAGTTCGTTCGCGAGTACGACGCCATAGAACGGTCCGTCCGCACCGATTCCGCGTGCCGCACGCACGGGGATCCCAACCGCCTGGCCGACGCTCGCGACGCGCTCGAACGAGCGGACCGAGAGAGGACCGGATCGCTCGACGAGGACGTACTCGACCGGACCGAACGAGGTGGGGCCGGCCGCGAGGCCGCGGAGGACACCTTCCGCCAAGGTTCCGTCGCCCGGACCGACCTCGATGACCCGCCTAGGTCGGTCCGTGGGAAGCACGGCAAGGACCGTTCGGACCCGCTCCGCGATCGTCCGTCCGAAAAGTGGGCTTGCATGAGCCGCCGTGTAGTAGTCGCCTTCGCGGCCGAAGGGGGAGTCGTCCCGCGCGTAGAATCCGACTCCGGGGGCGTACAGTGCGACCTCCATGAAATGGTCGAACGGGACGAACCCGTCCGCGTCGGCGACGCTCCGGAGGGCTTCGAGGGCGAGCTCTCGATGGGCGGCCGAGGTCGACCCCTCGGCTGCCGCGGTCATCGCCCCGAGGTCAGCCGATGTACCCGAGGTCTTCGCGCTGGGTCGGCGTCGCGGTCGGTGTGACTTCGGTCGCCCGCGACTCCGCCTCGTGGATCTTCTGGGCGATTCGGTCGACCTCGTGGGCCTTCGCCTCGAGGGCCGTGAAGTCGATCTCGATATGGAGCACCTTCGCGAGGACCTTGAGGACGGCTTCCGCGCTGCGTGGGTCGACGAAGTAGCCGCTCGTCTCTCCCATCAGGCAGACCCCCTCCATCCCGAAGAGGCGACCGAGACCGAGGAAGAGCCCGCTCGCACCGATGAGGCCCCCTCCCGGGTCGTTCCGCGAGAAGACAACTCCGTACTTCTTCATCGTCTCGACCTGTGCGGGGTTGGTCGCCGCATCGAGTACGCGCGGCGAGTCGACCACGCGGCCCTGAGCGAACCCGGCGAGAGTGAAGACCTCCCGGACGCCAAGTCCGTTGCAGTAGTCGAGGACCCGTTGGGTCAGCTCGTACTGCCCTTCCGGGCTGATGCCCTGGTAGTCTCCCCCGAGGACGAGGATGTCGCGGGGAGCTCCGGGGGGCGCCTTCCAGTAGTGGAGGTCGTTCGAGACGAGACGGATGATCCCCTCCTCGCTCACGTAGACCTGCGGCGGGAAGAATTTCGAGTAGATGGTGGCAAGCGGCTTCGCCTGGAGCTGCTCGCGCAGGTAATCGGCGGCGAGCTTCCCCACGTTCCCGACTCCGGGGAGGCCCTCGATCAGGATCGGGTCGCGGAGCTCGACCTTCTCGAGCGTGCGGATGACGACGTCGTCCACGGGAGTTCGACCTCGGCCAAAGCAGCGGAGGTCGACCGATAAAGGTACGCTTACTGCTCCGTAGGCCGCTATCGTGCGGCGCCCGAACGCTCCTGGACGTTCCAGCCGGCCTCCCCGAGGACGGTGTCCCAGATCCGAGTGAGGTCCGGGCGGTTCGCGACCTTGTCGATCGAGATCGTGTGCTCGAAGTGGTCGTGCCGGGGCTCGGCCCTGAGCTCGAAGACGAGGTCGGCGAGGTCCTGGAGGAGACCGAAGACCGAGCGGTCGTGCGTGATCGAGTGGACGGTGATGAGAGCGTGACCGCCGATCGTCTGGCACCGGTGTCGGATCTGACGGGCGACCGTCGTGAGCTCGTGGGGTTCCATGACCTCGAGGAAGAAGTCGACCGAATCCACGACCATGCGGAACGGGGAGTCGATCCGGGCGAGGTCGGAGAGCATCCGGTTCGTGAGGCTGAACGGGGTCAGCGCCCGGTCCGTGGGGTGGGAGTCGACCAGGTCGTCGACCGTGATGCCCCCCTCGCGGGCCTTCGCGATCTCCAGGCCGCGGACCAGGACCCGGTCGAAGTACTCGTCCGCGAGGTTCACGATCTTGATCTCGCCCGGGTCCCACCCGAAGTCGTCGAACGCCTTCCGCACGTCCTCGGTGCGCTCGTAGGTCGTGTAGAAGAGAACCGGGACCTCCCCGACCCCCGCGTGGGCGAACTGCTTCGCGAGAAGCGGAGCGCCCGAGCCCGACGTCCCCGAGAGGACTGCGAGCCACCCCGGGGGAAGGGCGGTCCAGAGCGGTTGGTCGATCTCGGGGATCCCGAAGATCCGCTGAGGTTCCGCCATCCTACCGGCCCACCCGGCCCACGTCGATCGTCTCGTCGACCACGAGGTTCAGCATCTGCTCGAGTCCCGTCGTCTCCTCTTCCGTGGTCTCGAGCACGATCGTGAGCACCTGACGCGATTTGAGGTTGTTCAAGAGGATGTGGAAGAACTCGCTGAGGAGCTCGGGCTGGTTGTGGATGGCGAGGGAGTTCACGCTATCGACCACGACAATCGTCCGCGGGTGGGGGAACTTTCGGAGGAGGAACTCGATCCGGAGCATGATCTCCTCGAGCGCTCGCGGGCTCTCCACATACGTCGCGTTCGGGAGCGGGTTGGCGTAGTTCATCATGATGTGGCTGATCGCGTCGACGAACGAGATCCGGTCCTTGGGCACGTCGAGCGCTTCCGCGAGCGTCCAGACGAACGCCGCCGGGTTCGTGACCGTGAGGTAGATCGTGTGGGCATCGACGTCGCTCCCGACGTCGCGGAGCGTCGCGTTCAGGACCGCGAAGTAGTGGTCGGCGTACTCCCTCGGGTCGAGCTTGAGCGCGACGGCGCTCCCGCTCGGGAGAGCCCGAAGCCGCTCTCCCAAGTCGACTTGAGGCACCGTAGTTTACCCCCCTCCCTCGCGACCGCCCTTCAAGTGGGGGGCCATCAGGAGGCCGATCGGCGTGAGCTGGATGACGAACTGCGCGTGCGAGTGGGAGGTCCCGCGCATCTTGATGACCTGAAGGACCCGAAGGATGTCCCCCATCCGGTGGACGTTCGAGAGCAGGATCACCCCGTCCACGATCGCCTCCTCGACGCCGTGGAGCGAGTAGCGCCCGGGGGTCGGCCCGATCTCGGAAACCAAGAGTGACGTGCAGCCGAGCTCATTGAGTTCCTGACCCAGACGGAGCATGAAGTCCCGGATCTGCTCCTCTCGTCGAATGCGGTAGCACACGGACGTGAGGCTGTCGAGGACGAGGCGTTGGACCCCGAGCGACTTCACGAGGTCTCGGATAGTACGGAGAAGGATCCCGATCTCCTCGGTCGTCAGCTCCTCGCCGCCGAGACCCAGACGGTCGTACACCCTGGGGAGGTCGATGAAGACGAGGGAGCCTTGGTCGACAAGGTCCTTGTGGAAGAACTCGAACGTCGAAAGGTTCTGCATCAGTTTCCGGGAAGCCTCCGTGACCGAGAGGAACAACGACCGTTCCCCGCGTTCCGCTCCTCGAACGAGAAACTCGAGGCAGAGGGTCGTCTTCCCGGTGCCAACGCTCCCTGCCACGAGGACCATGTTCCCACGGGGGATTCCCCCCTCGAGAATGCTGTCGAGCCCTTCGATCCCGGCGGGACACCGCTCCAGGACCGTCGCGGGGGGAAGGAGCCCATCGGCCGCGGGCGTCGGCGGAGCCGCGGGAGGCGGAGATTCCATCGATGAAATGAGCCGTTCCCAGCCTAAGAGAGTTGTGGACCTTCGGCATTGCTGAGGCTCGACGGATCCCGCCGGTCGCCGGAAGAACCCGGGATGCGCGTGGGGTCCAGAATCCAGACCGAACCTCTCTCGGACCGTCGGCTAGAGACGATCGCTCCCGCTCTCCCCAGAATGGCCCCGGCGGCACGGATTGCCCCGCCCTCGGGGTCGACCGCGTGTCGGAGCTCGTCGAGAGGGACCTCGATGGGCCCTCCGCCCACGTCCGGTCGTGCCCGGGAGCGGATCCAGTCGAGGACCTGGTCCGGGGAAACAGAAGCGACCTCGCGCACAGATTCTTCCCGGGACATTCCCAGTCTCTCGCTCTTCTCGAACCTAGCGAGCTTTGCGGGTCGGTCCTTCGACGCCGGCCGGCCCGTCGTTCGGACCCACTCGAGAGAGCCTCCCTTACCGAGCAGGACCGCGGCATGACCTCTCGGGAGCGCGAGGAGCTCCTCCATCGAGAGGCCACGTGCCGAACGGGAGAGCTCCCTCGCCTCCTCCGGCGAGCCCCGGAACGCGACGAAGTCGGAGACATTCGTCCACACCGCATCCGCAACCGGCTCGGGAAGTGAGCCGACCGTCTGGGTCGCCAAGACCACGTGAACGTTCCGGCGGCGAGCCAGTCGAAGCATCTCCGCGAGGCTCTCGTGCGAGAACCATTGCGATTCATCGAGCACGACGAACGTCTTCGTGCTCGGCTCGCGGGCGAGCAACTCGGACCAGACCAGCGCGAGGTACACCGCGAGGAGATAACGTGACGTCGATTCCCCCACCGAGGACGCTTCGCCCGAGACGATGGCGATCCGACCCGGTTCGGTGAGGTCGCTCGCGTGGTGGGTCGGGGTTCTCGAACAGAGCATTCGCTCGAGCACGGGGCTCCGAACCACCTCGAACAGTAGTCGTCGTGCGCCATCCGCGTCCTCCGGCCGGTCCCGCACCCGGTCGGCGAGCTCGCGGACGAGTTCCTGCGCCTCGGGAGGAACGACCTGTCGTGTCCTGCCCCCGGTCGCGAGAAGGGTATGGGCGTCGGCGAGCGTCCCCGACGGAAACGCGGCGGCCGCCGCGATTGCTCGAGTGAGCATCTCCTCGAGCCGCGGCCCCCAGAAGCTCGACTCGATGTACCGACCGGCTCGGACGCGGCGAAGCGCGTGTACGATGTCGTTCAGTCGCCGGTCGGAAAGGACGGGGTCCGCAGCGGTTCGGCCGATCCCCTCGAGCGCGTTGATCGTGCTCGTCGGCTCTCGTGGCGAGATCCAGACCAGCCTCTCTCGCTCTTCGGGGGAGAGGCCTTCACGGAAATCCGCCGCCGTCTCCCCCAGCGGGTCGAAGAGGACTACGCCACCGAGTCGACTCGCCTTCCGGGCCACCGCGACCAGCGTCGAGCTCTTTCCCATTCCGGTCTCCCCGAGCACCGCCAGATGGCGTCCTTCCCCGAGCTCGACCGGGGGTCCCACGACGCGTCCCGTCGAGGTTCGCCCGAGTGGGAGAATGGAGAGGGCGGAGGAAGGGGTCGTCTCGACACCCTCGACCGGACACGCGACGGTCGGGAGGATCCCGACGAGCTCGTCCTCGGAGACGGGGAAGGATGGGTCACGCCAGGGCCAACCAAGGTGAGCGCGCGAGAAACGGAGCCCGTTGGCGGATTCTGTTCGAAGCGCCCCCTCGAGGGCGTTGCGGACCGCGGCCGGCGCTTCCGTTGTCCTCTCGCGGCCTCCTCTGTGACCCCGAAGGCAGACGGTCGCCTTCCAGAACAGCGGGCAGCGACCGGGGAGCGCGTCGAATGGGACAAGTTTGGTCGCTGGGCGAACATGTCCCGTCCGGTCCACCGGCGGTCGCGAGGGTGGTTCGAGCGGAGGTCCCGGGATCGTCGGAGCCGACCTC
>DASPTO010000105.1:0-5718 GCA_035623375.1 Thermoplasmata archaeon | reverse complement strand
CGCGGGGATCGCGATGCTGATCGCGGTCGCGGTCACGTTCGTGAGCCCGGTGCTCACCGGCTCGGGGTTCACCAACTTCGCGCTGATCGCGATCGGTGTCATCGCCGGAAGCGGAGCCGGCTACTACTGGGCGAAGGTCGTCAAGATGACGGCGATGCCCCAGATGGTGGCGATGTTCAACGGGATGGGAGGCGGGGGAGCCGCGGCGATCGCGGCCGTCGAGTTGCTTTCCGTACTTCCCCAGGCGAAGAGCGGTTCGCTCCAGATCACGGCCGCCCTCAGCATCGCAGGGGCGGTCATCGGTTCGATCTCGATCGCGGGCAGCATGATCGCCTTCATGAAACTCCAGGAGCTGATGCCGTCGAAGGCGATCGTCCTTCCGGCACGGCAGGTCACCAACATGGCCGTGCTCATCATCGGGGTCGCCTGCGGCATCCTCGCGCTCGTGACCTGGAACACGTTCTGGCTCCTGCCGTTCTACGTCTTCCTGCTCCTCTACGGGATCCTGCTCACGATCCCGATCGGCGGCGCGGACATGCCGGTCGTCATCAGTCTCTTCAACGCCCTCACGGGAATCGCGGTCGGGATCGACGGGTTCGCCCTCGTCAACGGCCCGCTCGGCGACGCCGGCTACGCGATGGTGATCGCGGGTACCCTCGTCGGGGCCTCGGGTTCGCTCCTCACCTTCCTCATGGCGAAAGCGATGAACCGCTCGGTCTCGAACGTCTTCTTCAGCGCCTTCGGCGCGGTCGAGGAGACTGGCGTCACGGTGAAGGGCTCGCTGAAGCCGATCGAGGCGTCGGACGTCGCGGTGATGATGGAGTACGCGAACCAGGTGATCGTCGCGCCGGGGTACGGGATGGCGGTCGCCCAGGCCCAGGGGAAGGTCAAGGAGCTCGCCGACATCCTCGAATCCCGCGGCGTGCCCGTGAAGTTCGCGATCCACCCGGTGGCGGGCCGCATGCCCGGTCACATGAACGTGTTGCTCGCCGAGGCCGGGATCTCGTACGACAAGCTGTTCGACCGGGACGAGATCAACGCCGAGTTCCCGAACACGGACGTCGTCCTCGTCATCGGGGCGAACGACGTCGTGAACCCGGCGGCGCACCGCGAGGGAAGCCCGATCTACGGGATGCCGATCCTCGACGTCGAGAACGCGAAGAACATCATCGTCATCAAGCGCGGGAAGGGGAAGGGCTTCGCGGGCATCGAGAACGACCTCTTCTACCGCGACAACTGCCACATGCTCTACGGGGACGCGCAAGCGGCCGTCGGCAAGCTGGTGAGCGCCCTCAAGAAGTAGCCGTCGGGCTCGGCCGTTCGCGCGTTGGGGAGCCGTCGGCGCGCCGGGCGGCGAGCTCCCCCCGCCAGAGTTCGACGAAGAGCCCGAGGAGGAGCGCGGTCAGCACCACGTCGAGCCCCTCTGCCGGCCCGACCACCCCCTGGCTGTTCGCCCAGAGGATGATCCCGAGGTTGAAGTTGACCGCGCCGACGGTCGCGATGCCCCAGAGCCACCACCGGGCCCGCGCCCCGGCGAGCGCGCACGGCAGCAGCCAGATGAGGAAATTGTAAGAGAGGAACGGGGTCACGAGCGCGACCGCGACGATCGTGATGCCGACCGCGCGGACGGGCGAGCGGACGAAGAGGAACACCGCGAGGACCACCCCGACCGTGATCGCCGCCTCCGCCGCCTCGACCGCGAACGAGGACGGAAGCGCGTTGTGGAACAGAAGGATTCCGAAGACGTTCAGCGAGTACGACCGTCGGCCGATCTGACCGGCAAAGACGCTCGACCAGAAGCCGGCGCCCCAGACCGCGTACGAGAGCGCGGTCGCGCCGGCGAACGCTCCGGCGGCCGCGAGGAATCCCGCCACGCGGTACCGGCGGTTCGCGCCGTTCATCGCGAGTACGGGAAAGAGGCTGGGAAAGCGGGCCGTCGAGAGGAACCCCCCGAGCGCGGCCGCCACGACCTCCCTCCGCTGGGAGAGGTACAACGTGAGCAGGAGCGTCATCGGAACGATCGCGTTGGTCGCACCGCCGAACTCGGAGGTGACCAGCGGGACGAAGAGGACCGACGTGGCGACGAACACCGTGAGGTAGCGCCGGTCGTCCCCTCCGACCGCCCACGTGAGCGGGAGGAGGCTCAGCGAGACCGCTCCCCACACGATGCAGATGCCAGTGAGGCCCCCGAGCGACCCGAGCGCGTCGAGCAGCACGGCGGCGAGACCGTACGGCACGGTGAGGGTGCCTCCGCAGTACGGGACGCTCGAGAACGGGTTCCCTCCGGCCCAGAAGGCGCGACCGGAGTCGTTGACCCCGAGCGCGTCGCTCAGCAGGCCGTTCGGCTGGCAGCCGTACTGCCCGCTGAGGATGCCGTAGGCGGAGAAGCCTCCGAACCAGATCGCCGCGATGACGGTCAGCACCCGCCAGTCGAGCCAGCGGAGGTCAGAGCGCCCCGAGACCAACTGCAGCAAGCGGGAGAGGAAGGGCCGCAGCCGCTCTCCAAAGCGGGTGCGCTCGAGGAGAAGCACGAGGTTGACGAGCGTGAGGAATCCGAACACCCCCCACGTGTCCCAGTTGCTGAGGATGCCGTACAGATCCTCGACCATTCGTCACGTCCCGTCCCGGGAGGCCGCCCCCGTCCGGGGACCGACCGGGGACGAGGAGCGAAGTCGGGCTTCCTCCTGCCGTACGATGGTGGCGAGAAGCACGAGGAGGATCGCGACGAGGACGATGCCGGCGAATTCGTACGGCCACCAGACCCCGAGGTCGAGCGCGAGGTACCAGTAGAGGACGTTCTCGTTCACCGCGGCCACGGTCGCGAACGCGAGCAACCACCAGTTGGTCTCGGTCCCGAGGAGGACGAGCGGAGTCAGCCAGACGAGGAAGTGGTAGTTGAGGTACTGCGAGAGGACCATCACGCCGAGCAACGGCACCGCGCAGGCGACCCGGGGGGAATACCGGCGCACGTGCACGAAGACCACCAGGAGGACGAGCGCCCCTCCCTGCACGGCCGCCGCGGCGAGGGACGGCGTGAACCAGCCTTGGTGAATGAGGAGCGCGAAGAGGTTCAGCGATTCGCTGTTCGCCCGGGCGAACTGACCGAGGTAGACGACCTGGATCGCGTCCCATCCCCAGAGGGCCCAGGCCAGCGCGGCCCCGCCGAGGAAGACTCCGAGCACTAGGGCGATGCGATACCACCGCCGGCGTCCGAAGGAGGCGGAGGACCCGAGGAGCGGGAACACCGCCGGGAACCGTGCGGTCGAGAGGAACGCGGCCACTCCCTGGAGTAACGCTCCTCGCCCCTTCGCTACGGCGAGCGCGTAAAGCATCAGGAGCACCGACACCGCCACGACGTTGTTCTCCACGCCGAGGTTCGTGGCGATGTTCGGAAGGTAGAGCACCGAGACGGCCGTGAGGACGCTGAGGTAGCGCCGGGACTCCCCCGAGACCATCCAGACGAGCGGAACGACCGCGAGCGCGAGGAGCTGCCAGACCACCCAGATGCCGAGGATCGAGCCGGAGGTCGCGCCCAGCGCGTTGAGGGAGACCTCGGCGAGTCCGTACGGGATGTTGGTCACGTATCCGTGGCCGCAGAAGGCGACGCGGAACGGGTCGAATCCGTGAAGGGCAGCCTGCCCCGAAGCGAGGATCGCGAAGGAGTCGTCGGAACAGTGGGCCTGCGTGACGTTCCAGGCGATGTTCACGATCGTCACGGCGAGGACCGGCACCATGACGTGCCACAGGCGCAGCCACTTCCAATCCGGCCGACCGGTGAGCTTCCGCTGGATCCGGTCGACGGCGGCCCTCATCGAGGAGAACCGCGCGGTGCCGTAGGCAAGAACGAGGAAGGTGAGCACGAAGCTCGCGACGAAGACGAGGGTCGACCCGGCGAATCCGACTACGGTCATCCGAACCGCGACGAGGCCGGCCCCCTCCCCGTCCACGGAACCCAACCACCGTTAAACTCTCCCACCCCGGTCGTGGCCGAGCGGCGGCCGAGTCGAAGGGGCGAAGCGGGCCCCTTCGCCCGCGACGACCGAGGTCTCTTATTCGCGTCCCAGTCTGGCCGGCCGAGGCACCCGGTCGGATGTCGGACAGCGCCGGCCCCGGAGCATCCTCGGCCAGCGTCCGAAGCGTCTCGCTGCGCCATCTTTCCCTCTACAGCGCCGCGTGGCTCGCGGGGGCGATCCCCCTCTTCGCGGTCATCACCGCCCTCTGGCTCGAGTTCCCGACCTTCGGCTCGACCGGCACGATCACGATCGGCACGTTCGCGCTCGTGTTCCCGGTGGTCGTACGCCGGCTCGGAGTCCCGCGACGCGAATCGTTCGTCCGGTTCCTTCTGTTCACCGGACTCGCGTTCGCGGTGATCTCGGTGCTCACGGGCTGGGGAAACGGCCTCACGGACGAGCCGTTCACCACGCCCCGGTTCGTCACGCTCCTCTGGGCTCACCAGGACCCGTACGTCGTGCCGCTCGTCTTCAACTACGTCCAGTACGGCCAGACGATCCACTCGTACTCGATCTATCCGTACCTCCCGCTCCTCATGTTTCTCCAGATCCCGTGGGTCTCGTACAAGTGGGTCACGCTCGGCTGCTGGGTCGGGATGGTCTACCTCGTCCGAAAACGGTTCGACGCCGGCGTGTTCCTCGCCCAGCCGTACGTCGTGGTGATGGCGGCGAGCGGCTACAACGACTTCCCGGTGCTCCTGCTCCTCACGATCGCCTTCGTGGGATGGTACGGCCGACGCCAGCGCTGGGCCCAGCTGCTCGCCCTCGGGGCGAAGCAGTTCGCGAACGTGATCGTGATCGGCTACTACGCGCTGCGGCGGGACTGGAAGAACCTTCTCGTCACGCTCGGGGTCAGCGCGGCGTTCATCCTGCCGTTCGTCGTGTGGAGCGGGCCGACCGTTCTTTGCCCGACGGTCGTGGCAGACCGCCTCTCCTCCTGTCCCAACGGGGGCACCGCCGAGTATCTCCTCAACTACGCCCTCTGGCCCGTGTGGGTCCTCGCCGTCTTCTATCCGACGTTCGTCGGGAAGACCCGCGCTTCGGCCGAGGGCGGCCGCCTTCACCGATGGCTCGTCGAGCGCCGCTTCACGGTCGATGACCTCCTCCGGGTGCCGTCGTTCGCCATCGTGGGAATCTCGGGCGCGTTCGCAGGAATCACGGTTTTTCTGACGGGCGAGCTCGCCTTCGGAACCTCGGTGGCCGCCCTCGTCCTCTCGACCGTCCTCGGGGTCACCGTTCTCAACGCGTGGGTCTTGGCCCTGGACTGGGCGGGATTCGGGTCGCGTCGGCTGTTCGGTCGTCCCGTCGCGCTAGGCCCGTTCCAACTGTCGGTCCACGTGGTGGCCTTCGCCGTGTGCGTGGCCGCCGTTCTCACGGCGCCCGTGGTCGGTCGACCGGCGATCGACGGGATGGTGGTCGGCGCCCTCCTCGCGAGCCTGTGGGAGAGCGTCGCGTGGTTCGCTCCCGCTCCCTCACGATGAGGTCGGGCCCGCGGGCGACGATGCTCGCTCGTGCCGCCAGAGTTCCACGAACAGGACGATCAAGAGCGCGCTCAGCACGATGTCGAGCACCATGGACGGCCAGGAGACCCCGTCGTCCCAGGCCCAGACGTTGAGGGCGAGGTCGTAGTTGAACGACCCGACTAGCGCGACCCCCCAGAGCCACCACTTCGCCCGCATCCCGAGGAGCGCGACCGGCAGGAGCCAGA
>DASPTO010000104.1:0-4309 GCA_035623375.1 Thermoplasmata archaeon | reverse complement strand
CGACCTCGACATGGTCCTGGTCGGGCTGGAACCGGACGTCAAAGTGACCGACTGGGCGAGGTCGCTCCGCAAGGAACGGCGGCGGCGACGGCGGAAGATCCTCGAGGAACTTGAGCGGCTGGTGCAAGTGGAGAAGAAGCGTGCCCGTGCGCCCCCGAAGGCCGCCTGACCGGCGACCGCCGACCCATTAGCTATTACACGGAAGGACCCTGGAGAGCCCAGATGTCGTCCTCCTCGGAGCTCGCCGACCTCACGGGAGCGGTGCGCGATGTCCTCGGGGAGACGGGAGCGATCGGCGCGACCGTCCGTCAGATCGCGGCGCGGCTCGACCACCGTCCCGACCGGGTGGCCGAGGTGCTCGCCACCCTCCGAAGTCAGGGGGACGTCCTTCGGATGGGTCGGGGTCTCTTCGTCCTCAAGGATTTCGAGCGACTCGCCGAACGCGACGACTTCGTCGACCCCGCGACGTACGTAGAACGGTTCGAACGGGAGAACGGGGTCTCGCTCGGACAGTACGGAGGTCCCATCACCTTCCGTTCGAACGAGTCGCTGCCCGTCCACCGCTGGTGGCCGTACGTCCAGGGCTTCTCCGCCGAATTCGTCGCTGGCGTTCTTGCCGAATCCGGGCTCCCCCGCAGAGCCACCGTCCTCGACCCGTTCGCGGGGAGTGGGACGACTCTTGTGGAGGTCCGTCGAGCCGGTGGACGCGCCCTCGGCACCGAGCTTCTCGCGCCGGCCGTCCTCGCCGCGCGCGTCAAGACGCACTTTGAGCTCGACCCACACGAGCTCGAACGGAGGGCCGAGCGGCTGCTCACCGCGGCGGAACGACGCACGCCCGGAGCGCTTCCGTTCCTTCGGGAGACCCGACGTCAGTTCTCCGACCGCGCGCTCCGAGACCTCACCCGGCTCCGAGACGCGCTCCCGCCCGAGGGGACGCCGATCCCAGACGGACTTCGCCTTGCGTTCGGAAGGGTGCTCATCCCCTCGAGCCGCCTCCATCGCTCCCCGTGCCTTGGGTACGGGAAACGACTCGACGAACGCTCGGTTCCGCCGTTCGAGCGGTTCCGGAGCGCGGTCGAGAAAATGGCGAACGACCTCGCCGGCCTAGCGGCCGGCCGCGAACGCTGGGGCCCTCCCGCGCTCGTCCGCGCCGAGGACGCGCGAGCCGCGCCCTGGCCTCCCGAGTCCGTGGACCTCGCGGTCACCAGTCCGCCGTACGTCAACGGGATGGACTATGTGATGAACTACAAGGTCGACCTCGCCTGGCTCGGGTACGCCGGGTCCTACGCCGACCTGCGCGAACTTCGACGGCTCGAGGTCGCGTGCGACAACCTCCCCCGACAGGAAACCGCTCCCTACCTCGATACGAGCATTGTGGAGGACCCCTGGCTCGCGGAAATCCTCCACCGGATCCGGGAAAACCTAGCACGCAAGCGGACGTACCGCAGGGACGACGTGCACGCAGTCGTCCACCGGTACTTCGCCGACCTGCGTCCGGTGCTCGACCGCGTCTACCACTCTCTTGTTCCGGGAGGTCGATTCGTCGTGGTCGTGGGGGATTCTCTCCTTGCCGGCGCGTATGTTCCGGGCGACCTCCTATTCGCTCGGTTGGGAGCCGCCCGCGGGTTCCGGATCGCCTCGGTCGAGGTTGCCCGGCGACGGCGAAGCGGCCAGCGCAGAAGCTTCCTTCTCCGAGAGTCGATCGTCACCCTCGAGCGGCCCCGCTCCGCCCGCTGAACGGCGTTACCTTCTTCGACCGGAGCCGCCGTACCGTTCCCTGGATGTTCTGCCCGATCTGCGGCCGAGTCATGCGCGGGCCGGCCTCACCCTCCGTCCCGTTCCCGATGTTCGTCTGCGGGCAAGACGGCGTCGTTTACGACCGTCGGCGCGACTCGTGGCACGGTCTCCCCGAAGTCCGCGAGAAGCTCTGCTGCCCGGTGTGTGGTGGGACAATGGAGGTCGAGCCAAAGGAACCGCCGCACCGGATCTTCTTCTGCTACCAGTGCGGGACGACCTTCGACAAGGAACAGGGGACCTGGTACGGGCTCGCGTACCACCTCGCGCCGTGATGAAAGCAGAGGCGTCGTTTCTCCTCGATGCAAACCCTTAACGTATCCGGGCGCGCGTGAGAGTCCCAGCCAAGGAGGGGAAATGCCACCCCCAGGGTCCGAGCCGAAATTCTTGGAGCCGTTGCTCGGAATCGTCTTCGACCTCGATGGGACCCTCGTCCTCTCACACCACGACTTTGGTCGGATGCGTCACGAGGTGATCGGTATCGCCGAACGGTACGGCGTGCCGCCCGGGCACCTCTCGGTCCAGGACCCCATCCACCGGATCGTCGAGAACGCGCGCGAGGAGCTACGCAATGCGGGGGCCTCGGACGGCATCCTCTACCGGTTCGAGGTCGACTACCAGAAGTCGATCGACACGATCGAGCTCGAGGCACTGCCGCGAACGGTCGCTCGGCCCGGCGCAGCGGAGCTCCTGAAGACGCTCTCCGAGCGCGGCTACCGGATCGGGCTCCTCACGCGGAGCTCCGAGACGTTCTGCCGGCAGGCTCTACTCCGGACTCAGCTCGCCCCCTACTTCTCCTACCTTCGCAGCCGCAGTTCATCCGGGCCCGCAAAGCCGTCCCCGGAAGCGCTTCTGATGCTCCTCAAGGACATGGGTGTCCCGACCGACCGGGCCCTCTACGTGGGAGATCATCTGCTCGACGCCGAGTGCGCTCGACGCGCGAGCGTGCGGTTCTATGCCGTCATGCCGGACCCGAGCGAGGCCGAGGCGACGCACTCCACCATGACCGAGGACCGGTTCCTCGCCGCCGGGGCGGCCGCAATCGCAAAGGACCTTCCCGAGCTCCGCCGCCAGCTCACGATCGCGGCACCGCCGCTCGTCGGCTGAGCGACGGGACCCCTACAGGAAGAATGCCCAGGCGTGGACGATAGCCCGTTCCGCGGTTGCCCAGGCCTCGGGAATCTGGTTCCAGCCGTTCCGTTGGTCTCCGACGCAGTAGAGCCCCGGGATCGGCTTTCCGGTCGCGTCGGCGATCGCCCGGCAGTCCTCGTCCGTCACCACGTAGCCATCCGGGTCGAACCGACATCCGAGGGACTTCGGGATCGTGTCGTGCATCGAGTACCAGCCGAGCCCACTGAACCCCCGGTCGTACGTGCGATGACTCCCGTCGGCGAACCGGACACCGAACACCTTCTCGTGGATCCCGTCGAACCCCACCATCTCGGCCGTGACGACCGGGATCGAGTGCTCTTGGAGGGAGGCCGTCAGATTCGAACGGTCCGGCTCGGGAACCCCTTCCAGAAGGGAATGGCCGTGCGTCAGAAGCTCGACCGACTTCGGACGGAAGTGGAGGATATCGAGCGCGGTTCGGACCGCAAACGCGTCCTGCCCGAGGACCGCCACCGACTTTCCGACGAGGTCCCAACCGTCGCAGAGAAGGCAGAAGTCAACGATGGCTTGGTTGGCCCAGGGGAAGATCGGGTCGATCTTCCCACCGACCTCGGGGATTCGGTCGACGACCCCCATCGCCAGGACGACGACTCGTCCTCGGGTGACGTAGGTGTTCTTCAGCCACTCGAACGTCACCGCGAACTCGTCCGCTTCCCGGACGACGGACGTTACCGTGGCGGGCGTGAAGTAACCGACCGCGTCCTCCTGCTTGCGGACCGCCGCGACCTGCTGGTCGAGGAGATGGTGTCCCGAGACACCTTCGGGAAATCCCGGGATGTTCAACATGTGCGGCGCGTAGTACGACCGCGAGTACTTCGGTCCCCGGTCGAGAAGCGCGACCGTGTGCTGGAGGAGCGCGCCCTTGAGCGCCGCCTGGAGGCCGGCGTGACCTCCCCCGACGACCACGATGTCGTAGCGGTCCTTGAGCCGCGGGAATCCCGGCATCGCGCCGAGCAGTCGGAGGAGGGATTTGATGCCTCGTAGCGAAGCACTGCTCGCCCGTGCCGATGCGACGCTCGCGCGACGGCAAGCGTTAAGGCCGAAGCGCTTCCTGGGTGCCCCTCGGGTTGTCAACGCCCGTGCCGAATCGCCCCGGACAGGACGGTCTCCGGGGGACTCTTTTTCTCGAGGACGGGACGCGATTCGATGGCGAGGGGCTCGGCGCCGCGACGCGTCACGTCGGAGAGGTGGTCTTCACCACCGGGATGGCCGGCTATCCCGAATCGCTCACCGACCCGTCCTTCCGGGGGCAGGTCCTCACGTTCACCTACCCGCTGATCGGTAACTACGGGGTCCCGCGTCCGGACGCTCGGGACGGCTGGGGCCTTCCGGTCCTCGAGAGCGA
>DASPTO010000103.1:0-4198 GCA_035623375.1 Thermoplasmata archaeon | reverse complement strand
GCGTCGAGACCGGTTCTCCCCGGATGATCACCGCCGCGATGCCCGGGAAGGTGGCCCCGTTCAAGGCGTCTCAGTGGCCCGAACTCGTTGTTCAGTCGGCCGGACTGATGAACGACAACCATGTCTATCCCGCATGCACGTTCATCGTCGGTCTTCCCCAAGAGACCGAGGACGACGTGCAGAGGACGATCGACCTGATCGACGACCTCTGGGACTTCAAGGCTCTCCTCGTCCCGATGTTCTTCGTTCCGCTCGGCCACCTCAAGTCGCGCGACTGGTTCCGGCGCGACCGCCTGAGCCCCCTCCAACAGGAGCTTCTCAAGCGGGCCCTCACGCACGGGTTGCGCCAGTCGAAGACGATGCTGGACGATTTCTTCGATTGGGAGGGAAACCACACGCGGCTCTACCGCGGCGCGTTCCGCGGCTTCGTGGGCTTCCTCGAGATGGTCGCGAAGCTCCACGGCCTCGAGAGCCCGCCGAAGAGACCGGGCCGCGCGATCGTCGACCCGAACCGCTCCCCGGACCACCTGCCGGTCCCCACCATCCCCGTTCGGGAATAGGGAGCGCTCTAGGCCTCGTCCTCCGGGAATCCGTTCGCGTCCACGAGCGGCGGCCGGTGGACCGCGCGAGGTCGGTACTCGGCGGGCGCGCCGGAGGCGATCCGGGTGCCCGGAGACTCTTGGACGTCCAGCCTCACTTCCTCGCCGTTCCCGTCGTACGCCCGCCACGAGCCGGGCGAGAACGGCGCTCCGACGATGATGTGTCGTCGACCCCAGCTTCGAAAGAGCTGGACGTCGGCGTCCGACGGGTGTAGCGCCCCCGACGGGTGGGAGTGGATGGTGCCGACGACAGTGAGGTCGGCCGGGAGCATGTAGAGGAGGAAGTTCGCGTGACGCCGGCCGGCGGTCGTTCCGGGAACGAGGAGGAGCTCGCTAATCACTCCGGGCGGGTCCGCCCGAAGCACTCCACCGAACTCGTTCGGGTACGCCGACCGGGCGCTCGCAAGGGCGCTCGAAAGGGCGTGGCGGGTGATGGTCCTCGGAGTGTCTCCGAGGCGAGCCGCGCCGGGAGGACGTTTACGGGTGGGACGAAAGATCGGCACTGGGGGGTCCCCCTCCGGCTCCATCCTCCGACCACGGGAGGATCCTCTTTCCCCGGAGGCGTTGGTAGAAGCGCGAGCCGAACCGAACGAGGGTGGCTCGGCGGGGTGAGCGGTAAAGCGTCACCGGTGCGTCGGACGGGAGCGCGTACTCGTCCTGGCCGTCCGCGATGACCAGAGCTCCTCGCCCGGCCTCGATCGGCCGGAGCCGGATTGTGCGCAATGGCTCGATCACGAGCGCCCGAGCCTCGACGCGGAACGGAGCGATTGAGGTGAGGACGATGGCGTCGAGACCCGGGTCGACGATCGGGCCGAGGGAGCTCAGGGAGTAGGCGGTCGAGCCAGTGGGGGTCGCGACGATGAGGCCGTCGGCCCGGATCTGGCCCGCAACATGGCCGTCGAACGCGAGCTCGAACAGGCCCATCTTCCCGACCTGGGCCGCGTGAATGACGAAGTCGTTCGTCGCATCGGGCACCGGCTTCGAGTCCACGAGCGCGGCGAGCTTCATCCGCTCTTCGAGGAAGTAGAACCCCTTCAGGAGACGCTCGATCGCGCCCTCGAACTCGTTGGGTCGGTTCGCCTCAACCTCGGCAAGGACCCCCACCGTGCCGGCGTTGATCGGGAGGAGCGGCGCGCTCGACCTCCGCAGCGCGTAGAGGAACGTCCCGTCTCCCCCAATCGCGATCAGAACGTCCGGGTCGAGGTCCTCGAGAGCGCGGTGCGGGAGCTCGGGAGCAACGGGGGCGGACTCGTCGCTCATGATGACCTCGGCTCGGTCGCCGATGATTCGCACGGCACGACGAGCCAGCTCGACGGCCGCTGGCTTTCGAGGATGGGCCGTCAGGCCGATCCTCATAGGTATCCCTCCTCTTTCGCCCGCGCCCTGAGGGCGGGGTCTCCCCAGGCAAACACGCTCGTCCGTCGTTCGACGGTAAGCGGGAACGAGTCGATCGGTTGCCCGAGCGCGTCGCTCAGTCCCCCTCCTGCCTCGAGGAGGATCCGGTAGGCAGCTGCGACGTCCGTCGCTCGGAGGTTCCGTGTTTCGGGCGAGTTCTCGAAGAAGTACCCGTCCGCGCTCCCCTGGGCGACCATCAGGATCTCGAGCGAAGCACATCCGAGCGACCGGATTCGGCGCGACCGCGTGGCGAGCCGCGCCGATCGTTCGGTCGCGGGGCGACCGAGGTTGACGAAGAAGATCTCGCTGCGAGGGTTCCACGTCCGGGTCCGGATCTTCCGGCCGTCGCGGAAAGCTCCCTGGCCCCGGGCGGCCCAGTAGGTCGTCCCGCGGTGGAGGTCGCGCACGAGGCCGACCTCAATCCCCGAAAGGTCTCGTCGTCCGAGAGCGAGCGACACGGTCGAGAACGGGAGGTTTCTCAGCGCGTTCGAAGTTCCGTCAATCGGATCGACGACGAGCGTACTCTGTCCGCCGCGGGAGACGTGCCCGATCTCCTCCGAGAGCAGGTTCCAATCGACCCCTTCGGCGTCGAGAACTTTCAGGATCTCCGTCTCAGCGAGCCGGTCGAGCTCCTCGGTCGGCGTGCCGTCCGCGCCCATCGCGACGACATCCCCCCGATGCGGGGACCCCTCGGCTTCGCGCACGACCTGCTGCACCGCGACGCTGATCCGGTAGAGGACCTCGAGTTCGGCGCGAGCCGGGCCGGTCACGGCGTGGGCACAGGGGCGATGCTTAAGGTGACTTCCCTACCGGGACGCTCGAGGTACCTTAAGTGGGTCGACCGTTCGGCCCGCCGATGGACCTCCAGTTCCTCGGTGGTGCGTCCGAGGTCGGATCGCTCGGGCTCGTCGTGCGAGACCAGGGACGAACCCTCCTCTTCGACTACGGACTGACCCCGACCGACCCGCCCACCTATCCGCGCCCGGCCCCCACGAACGTCGACCTCGCCTTTCTCTCGCATGCGCACCTCGACCATTCGGGAATGACGCCTCTCCTGAGCCGCCTCCCGAAGGCGCGTCTGATCGCCACTCCGGTCACGATCGCTGTCGCCGACCTCCTCACGAAGGACGCGCTCAAGGTCGCGCGACTCGAAGGGTATCTTGCCCCGTACACTCCCTCCGACATCCATTCCCTTCACGCGAGGTTCACCGCGGTCGGTCGACACGATACGTTTCGTCACCGGGGCATCGAGGTCGAGTTCACGCCGGCCGGGCACATCCCGGGCGCTTCGATGGTCCTCTATCGGGGAGAGAAGGACATCCTGTTTACCGGGGACCTCCAAACGATTCCCACCCACCTCGTGGGCGGCGCGGAACCCCTCGAGTGCGACGTCCTTGTGATGGAGTCGACCTACTCCGGTCGGGAGCACCCCGACCGTCGCGAGACCGAGCGCAAGTTCCGCGACAAGATCGAAGCGACGATCGAACGCGGGGGAAAGGCGATCGTCCCCGCGTTCGCCGTCGGTCGCGCCCAGGAGGTCCTGATGACGCTCGCGTCGACCGGCTTCGAAGTCTACTTGGACGGCATGGCGCGGTCGGTGAACGAGATCTACGAGGCCGCTCCCGAGTACCTCGCCGACGCGCGACGGTTCCGACGAGCGCTCGAAGGAGTCCACGTCGTGGAACATCCGGGGGACCGGCGGAAGGCCCTCCGGGAGGGAGAGGTGATCGTGACCACCGGAGGAATGCTCGACGGAGGACCGGTCCTCTACTACATCGGAGAGCTCTATCGGGACGCGAACAGCTCGATCTATCTCACCGGCTTCCAGGTCGAGGGGTCGAACGGGCGGCAGCTTCTCGATCACGGGACCCTCACGATCGACGACACGGTCATTCATCCCTCGTGCGAGGTCGAGAAGTTTGACTTCTCAGCTCATGCCGGACACTCGGACCTTGTGCGCGTGGCGAAGGAGAGCCGTGCCGACACGGTCATCCTGATGCACGGCGACCAACGGGACGCGCTCCGTGTCGCGCTCGAACCGACGTGCCACGTGGTCCTTCCCGAGAACGGGAAATCGTTCGCCGTTTAGTCCGGTTTCTCCGGAGAGAGGTCCACTTCGACCATTCCGCCGACGACTCGTGTGGGGTAGCATCCGAGACGGGTCGCGCCTCCCCGAGGAGGTTCGATGGCGAACGGGTCCTTGC
>DASPTO010000102.1:0-2494 GCA_035623375.1 Thermoplasmata archaeon | reverse complement strand
CGGGTCGGGCCAGGGTCGCAGACGCCGGCCCCACTCGAGGTCCGCCCACCGATCGGGGGCGCCGGTGTCGACTCGAACCCACGCCGACCGGCCGTATGCAGGAAGCAGAACCCGGGTGACCCAGCGCGCGCTTGATGGGTCGGTGCAACCGAGCGTGAGCTGAGGCACCGGGCCCGAGGTGAGCACGAGGTCGAACGCCACCGGAATCCCGTGCCCCGCGCGCAGAGCGCTCGAAAGGCGACCTACGAATGTCCCCGCTTCGTCCCATCGTTCCGGGGTTCTCTCGGAATGAGTCAGCCTCCATTCCCAGTGCGGCTCCCTCGCCGATGGGGCATCCTCTCGGAACGACACACCAAGCGGATCCGGTGGCCGAAGGTGGGACTCGCGTCGCCGATGAAATGTGAAAGATGGGCCTCCGCGTCACACTCAAGTATCCAGGGAGCCCCAGGACTGGGGCTTGCCCGGTCCGCATGTCGGCTCTCGAGGACCAGATCACAGCGGTGGAGGAAGAGATCCGCAACACCGCGTACAACAAGGCGACCCAACTCCACATCGGGAGGCTGAAAGCAAAACTCGCGGTCCTCCGCCTCGAGCGAGAGGCGCGCGCGAAGGGGCGCGGCGGAGGGGTCGGGTACGCCGTCCGCAAGAGCGGCAACGCGACGGTGGGAATCGTCGGGTACCCGTCCGTAGGAAAGTCGACGCTCCTCAACCGGCTCACGGCAGCGGACAGTGAGACCGCGGCCTACGACTTCACGACCGTCTCGATCATCCCGGGAATGCTCCGATGGGGAGGCGCGTCGATCCAGCTTCTCGACATGCCCGGACTGATTCCGGGCGCTTCTCGAGGGAAGGGACGCGGGCGCGAGGTCCTGTCGGTCGTCCGCTCCACCGACCTGGTCCTGTTTCTTCTCGACCCAGAGCACACCAATCTTCGCGCGCTCACCGCCGAGCTCGAGAGCGCCGGGGTGCGGATCAACCAGAGGCCTCCGCGGATCGTCGTCCAACACTCCGACCGCGGCGGCCTCACGGTCTCGAGCACCGTCCGTCTCACCCATCTCGCCGGTGGCGCCGCGGCCCAGATCGCTCGTGAGTTCGGGTTCCACAACGGTTCGATTGTCTTCCGGGAAGACGCCACCGTCGATCAGCTCATCGACGTGCTGGCGGGGAACCGAGTCTACATCTACGCAATCATGGCGGTCAACAAGTCGGAGCTGCTGACCGCGAAGCAGCGTGCGGGACTCGCCGCGGCGCTCGCCCCGCACGACCCGATTTTCATTTCCGCGGTCACGGGGGAGGGCCTCGATGTCCTCGTCGACCGGATCGGCAACGCCCTGAGGTTCATCCGGATCTACGTGAAGCCGCCGGGCCGTCCGCCGGATCGGGACGAGCCGGTGATCCTTCGGTTAGGAGATACGGTCGCCGGACTTCTGCGAAAACTCCCGAGCGAGCTCGACCGGGGCTTCAAGGCGGCTCAGGTGTGGGGCCGAAGCGCCCGCTTCCCAGGTCAAACGGTGGGACGTGAGCACGTCCTCGCGGACGAGGACGTCGTCACCGTGCTCATCGCGCGCGGCGCCGCCCGCGCTGCCTCGTAGGTCGCTCGGAACGGAGACGAGGGAGTCGCTCCCCTCTCCCCCACCGGCCTCCGACCATGAAGTGTCCTCGGTGGAACGGCTCGAGCGCGAAGGAAGGCGCGAGGGTCGCACACCCTTCGAGCACGCGCTCCGCCTCGTCCCGGTGAGCGACGGCCGAGCGCCCCCGACCCATGCTCGCGGTCTTGAGCGCGAGCAATAGACGGCAACCGTCCCCTCGACCAAGCAGGTCCACGTTCCTCACGAAGATCTCGAGTTGGTCGGGCTGGGCAACGTCCGCGTAGACCCCATCGACGGGGGGCACGAGGGCGACGTACTCCTCCGGTGTCCGAGCATCGGCAAGGATCGGTCGGAGGTTCGGCCAACGGGCTGCCAGGGAGAGGAGCTTCGCGAACGGTCTCACGCTTCGTTCGACGGCGTAGACGCGGCCGTTCGGACAGACAAGGTCCGCGACATGGGACGCGGTGGTGCCGCTCGCAGCGCCGAGGTAGAGCCAGGATTCGCCGGGCGATGGAAGGTCCCCAGACCATCCCCGGAGCACGGCGGCGGCAAGCTTCGAGCGGGTCGGGTCGAAGAGACGGATGCGCCGCTGACCGACCTCTGCCCAGCGCTCACCGTAGACGGGAGGAGGGTCTCCGACGGTCTCGGTCCAGAGCTCCTCACGGCCATCGCGTACGCTTTCGAGAAGGCGCTCCGAGCCGGGGAACGGACGGAAGGCGCGGCCCGCCCTCATCGTCGTGCCCTCCGCAACTCCTCGATGCGCCGGTCGCGGCGGGCGACGAGCGCCGACGAGAGGTCACGACGGGTTGTCGCGTCCGCTCGGACCGCGATCGCGGCGAGAGCCGCGAGGCTCCTCGCGTACGCGCCGCGGCGGCCAAGGGGGACGTCCGCGGCCCGGTCCGCAC
>DASPTO010000101.1:0-2662 GCA_035623375.1 Thermoplasmata archaeon | reverse complement strand
CAGGGTCGCGGCAAGACCGTGAAGGTCGCGGTATTCGGTTCGCCCGAGCTCTGCCAGAAGATGCGCGGGGTCGCGGACCTTGTCGTCGCGGCGAACGAGCTCGATGATTTTGCGAAGGACAAGAAGAACGTCAAGAAGGTCGTCGGCTCGGTCGACTTCTTCCTGGCCGAAGCCCCGTTGATGCCGACCATCGGTAAGCGGCTCGGCGTCGTGCTTGGTCCCCGCGGCAAGATGCCGCGTCCGGTTCCCCCGGGAAGTGACCCCACGAACCTCGTGAACGCGCTGAAGCGGTCGATCCGCATCCGATCGAAGGGGAACCGAACGTTCCACGCGCCGGTCGGCACCCGGGCGATGAAGCCGGAGGAGATCGCTCAGAACGTCGACGCGGTGCTGACGCGAATCGTGGGGAAACTCGAACGGGGCCGGACGAACATCGAATCGGTCTACGTCAAGACGACGATGGGGCCGGCAGTCCGTCTCTGGTAGGGAGTTCCGTATGCCGGGTCGGGGTTCGGTTCCGTCGGAGAAGGTCGCGCGGGTCGACGCGCTCGCGGCGAGTCTCGTCTCGAAACCGATGGTCGCCCTCGTGGGGATCCGTGGGGTGCCGGCATCGGCGCTCCAGTCGATGCGCCGCGAACTTCGTCGACGCGAGCATCCGATCACGGTCGCGACGAACAGCACCATCCGCCACGCTCTCGAGAGGGCGATGAAGGAGCGGCCCGCGTTCCGGCCGCTGCTCGACCAGGTCGAGGACCCGACGGCCGTCCTCTCGGCTACCGGGAACCCGTTCAGCCTCTACCAGGAGTTCCTCCGGACTCGCTCACCGACCCCCGCACGCGGCGGCGAAGTTGCCCCGGCCGACATCGTTGTCCCCGCCGGGACCACGAGCTTCAAACCCGGACCGATCGTCGGAGAACTCCAGCACGCAGGATTCCCGGCCGCGATCGAGAAGGGCAAGGTCATCATCAAGAAGGACACCACGATCGTGAAGGCCGGTGGCACGATCTCCCGGGAGGTGGCCGGTCTTCTCACCCGGCTCGAGATCTTCCCGCTCGAGGTGGGCTTGACCCTTCGGGCCGTCGTCGACGGTTCCACGTACTATCCTCCCGATGTTCTCTCGGTCGACCTCGAGTCGCGCCGGGCCGACCTCGCCCACGAGGCGGCCCGGGCGCTCGCGCTCGCGGTGGAGATCGGCTACCCGACGCCCGAGAGCCTGCCGCGGCTGGTCAGCCGCGCGCACCGCCGGGCGCTCGGCGTCGCCCTGGCCACACAGTACCTCACGAAGGAGACAATCGAACCGCTGTTCGCGCAAGCGATGCGGGAGGCGGCGGCCGTCGGCCGCTTGATGGGTCACTGAGGGTTCCCCCAGAGTCCACGGAGTGAGAACAATGGAGTACGTGTATGGTGCGCTGCTGCTCAACGCAGCCGGAAAGACGATCGATGAGAAGGCCCTCACCGGGGTCCTGACTGCGGCGGGGGTCACCGCCGATGCGGCCCGGGTGAAGGCGCTCCTCGCCTCTCTCGAGGGAGTGAACCTCGCCGAGGTCCTCGCGAAGGCCGAGACGTTCGCGGCGCCTGCCGCGGCGCCGGCGCCGACCGAGAAGAAGGAAGGCAAGGGCGAGAAGAAGGAAGAGGAGAAGAAAGAGGAGAAGGGCGTCTCCGAGGAAGAGGCGGCCGAGGGCCTCTCCGCTCTCTTCGGCTGAAGTCGGCACCATCGGGAGCGCACCCCTTAAGACCCGAGGCCGGGTAGGTACGGCCGGAGGTACCCCCTCCACCTTCGGTCGTGCCATGCCTCCTCGGGAAGCTTGCGGCGTCGTCGGGGTCTCGCTCCAGGGGAAGGGCGCGGCACCCTACCTGTTCCGGGGGCTCCGGGCCCTCCAGCACCGGGGCCAGGAGTCCGCGGGCATCGCGACCTCGAGCCATGGCGTGATGCACCACCAGAAGGGGATGGGGCTCGTCCACGAGATCTTCACGCAAGAGCTCCTCGACTCGCTCCGGGGGACGAGCGGGATCGGACACGTCCGCTATCCGACGACGGGCGCGACGGACCTCGAGAACGCGCAGCCGATCATCGTCAAGATCCGGGACGAGGACGGCGCGATCGCGCACAACGGGGATATCGTCAACTTCGAGCGCGTGCGGCGTCGCCTCCAGGCCCAGGGCGTCGACCTCCTCGGCAACGCCGACACGGAGATGATGGCCCAGTCGATCGCCCTCGAGTTCGGCCAGACCCGCGACCTCGAGGCGGCGATCCGAAGGGCCTGCACGACCCTCGTCGGGGGGTACGCCGTGGTCTTCCTCGTCGGGAATCGAGTGTATGCGTTCCGCGACCCGGTCGGTATCCGACCGATGGTGTTCGGGACCGTCGAGAGCGGGGTGGCGGTGGCGAGCGAGTCGGTCGCTCTCGAGATGATGGGCGGGAAAGTGATCCGGGACGTTGAACCGGGCGAGGTGCTCGTGCTCGAGCGCGGGCAATTGGCCCACTCCTCGAAAATCCCGAACAACGGAGAGACCGCCCACTGCATGTTCGAGTGGGTCTACTTCTCCCGGCCGGACTCGGTGGTCGACAAGCAGCCCGTCTACGATGTCCGCTACCGGATCGGCCAGCGGCTCGCGAAGGAGAGCCCGGTCGAGGCGGACCTGGTGGTCCCCGTTCCGGATT
>DASPTO010000100.1:0-4308 GCA_035623375.1 Thermoplasmata archaeon | reverse complement strand
GCCCGGAGTTGGCCTTCCCACCGACATCGTCGAACGAGTTCGCGCGGCCGCGGCTTCGAGTCCGCACGGAACTGAGTCGCCTCCTGTCGGAGATACGGGGCCGTGGGGGGCCCCCGGTTAGTTTCTTACGCGGGACCGAATTCGGCTCCGCCGTGACGGCGAGTGCGACCCACCGTGTAGAGGCGAAGCCCGTGGCCCTGATCACGGGCGGTGGCACCGGCCTTGGGAGGGCGATTGGGGTGGCCCTCGCGGACGACGGGTTCAATCTCGTGATCGCGAGCCGGTCCGCGGAGCACCTCGCTTCGGGAGCCGGGGAGCTACGCGGTCATGGAGCTCGAGTGCTCGAAGTACCGACCGACGTGCGCGTCCCCGAGCAGGTCGACCATCTGATGGAGACGGTGCGGACGGAGTACGGCCGCCTGGACGTGCTCGTCAACAATGCCGCCGGCAACTTCGTGGCTCCGGCCGAGAAGATTACCACGAACGGATGGCGGGCCGTCGTGGGAATCGTCCTCGATGGGACTTTCTTCTGCTCGAGGGCTGCGCTACCCCTCCTCCGGCGCTCTCCAACCCCGGCGATTGTGAACATCGTCGCGTCCTACGCCTGGATGGCCGGCCCGGGGACGGCCCATTCCGCCGCCGCCAAAGCAGGAGTCCTCGCCCTCACCCGGACCCTCGCGATCGAGTGGGCGCAGTATGGAATCCGGGTCAACGCGGTCGCACCGGGCCCGGTCCATACCGAAGGTACCGACGAGCGGCTCTGGGTCTCCGACGCCGTCGAGAAGGCCGTCACCCGTGCGGTCCCGCTCGGCCGATTTGGGACCCCGCAGGAGATTGCCGAGGCCGTCCGATTCCTCGCGAGTCCGAGGGCGAGCTACATCACGGGCCAGGTGCTCGCGGTCGACGGCGGTCAGTGGCTCGGGAAGGGGGTCATGGACCTCCTCGAGCCGTTCTTCTCGTCCGGCGACCGTCCGTCGAAATAAGGGCAGCTTGCCGGTCCGGGATCCGGCTTCGGCGCATCCGACAATCCGTCGCCGACCGTCCCGCTCGGACGGTGAGCCTACGTGAACGGCACGGACCGCTCGACGAGGAACCCGTGGATCAATGCGATGAACAGGTCGGGGTCGCTGACATGGGGCGCGTGACCGGCCCCCGGGATCGTCCGGACCGTGACGTTCCGTAAGCCGCTCGCCAATCGATCGGTGATCCGGTGGAGGAACGGCGGACTTCGTTCGCCCTTGGTGAGGAGAATTGGGATCAGGAGATCGTTCGCCGCCTCGACGTTGGGCCGGATCGCCTCAGGGTCCGAAACCTCCTCGGCCCATCGGTCCGCGTTGCGAAGCATCGTCTTCTGGACCGGACGTCCCATCCGGTCCCAGGCGCCCTCCTCCAGAGAGAGGGAGTCCACGACCTCGCGCACGGCGCCCTCTCGGTCGCCCGACCGAACCCGCTCAAGCATCGCTCGGGTCGCGGTCTCGAGACGCTCGGCCTCCGGTTCGGTTGCAGGGTCCTCTTCGAGGAGAGCGAGAAACGGCGGCTCGTGCAAGGAGAGGCTTCGAACCATCTCGGGGCGGTCGGAAGCGAGGCGCAGCGCGACCGCAGAGCCATACGAGTGCGCTATGACATGGACCGGGAAGAGGTCGAGGCTGCCCAAGAGGTCGGCAAGGTCGTCCGCGTCGTCTCGCACCGGATGCTCTCGGGGAGCCCCCGTGCTCTCTCCGTGACCGCGGCGGTCGTAGGTGAGGACCGTGAGGGAGGGCGCGAGCCCCTTCCGCACGCGTTCCCACGAGGTTCGGTCGACGAGCGAACCATGGACGAGGACCGTCGGGTCGCCGACGCCGGCGACCTCGTAGGCAATCTTGGCACTCCGAAGCGAAACGATAGGCATCGTCCTCCCGAAGCGAGCCGCTTTTCGTCAAGCGGTCCGCACGAACTCCGTATCGAGCGCTCGGGAAGGTCATAGCCTCGACGATGCCGGAGTTCCAACGCGTTGGCGAACGGTTTTGTAGGGGTCCCTGCGTCGGGAGGGCGAGGGACGCGATGCCGTCGTACGTCGTCTTGGTGAACTGGACCAGCGAGGGGATCAAAGCAGTGAAGCAATCGCCGGAGCGAACGGAAGCGTTCCGGAAGTCGGTCGAGAAAGCCGGAGGGAAGATTCTCTCCCTGCTCCACACGATGGGAGCCTACGACCTCGTGGCCATGCTCGAGCTTCCGTCAGACGAGGTCGCAAACCAGCTCTCCCTCGGCGCAGGGCTGCAGGGGTTTGTGCGGACTACTACCCTCAAGGGATGGTCCACGGGCGAATTCGCGAAGATGGTCCAGAAGCTCTGAGCATCGACGGTCCGTTGCGTGGCCGGTCGGTCGAATCGATCCGGACCCGAGGCGTCCCCGTGAGCCACCTCTTCCAACGCCCGCTGTGCGAGATGGGTCGAGCGTACGACTTTGCGTTCCGGCCCCTCGTGGGGGAACCTTCGGCCGAAGATGGCGGTCCCTGCGACGACCGGCCGCACCGGATCGAGCTGTCTGGGGGAACGGTCGACGCGGCTTCGAGTTCGTGGGGTGCATTCTCCGTCTGCCCCGAGCACGAGGCACAGCTCCGCCGGTATGACGAGCGGCTCCGCGAACGGGGAATCTCTACCCGCTTCCGTTCGGGGCCGTCCGGCTCGTCGCCCGCGGTGCGCGGAACATAAACCCCAGCGCGCCCTCCCGTGCCTCATGCCCCTCCCCGCGGGTACGAACATCACGTCGAGGATCCGTCTCAACCAGGGTCCCACCATCCCGTGGCTCGGACTCGGCGTGTTTCAGACGGAGCCTGGGGCGGTCACTCGGAACGCCGTGACCTACGCCTTGGAGGCCGGGTATCATGCGGTCGATACCGCCGCGATGTACCGGAACGAAGCCGACGTCGGCGAAGCGGTCCGGGCGAGCGGCCTACCCCGAGACGAGGTGTTCGTCACGACCAAGCTATGGTTCACCGACCACGGGTACGAGTCCGCGCTCCGTGCCGGTCACGAGAGCGCGGAGCGGCTCGGACTCGGCCCGATCGACCTCTACCTGATCCATTGGCCGCGCGCGAACTCCCCGAACGACCGCCTGGATTCTTGGCGCGCGCTCGTCCGACTCAAGGAGGACGGTGTTGTCCGCGCAATCGGTGTGAGCAACTACACGGTCCGTCATCTCGAAGAACTGCGCGCGCATTCGGACGTGGTTCCGGCGGTCGACCAGGTCGAATTCCATCCGTTCGTCTACGACCCCGAGCTCCTGCGCTACTGCGAGGAGCGCGGAATCCGGCTCGAGGCATGGGCGCCGCTCACCCGGGGCCGGAAGTTCGATGACCCGACGGTCGCTACCATCGCTGCGGCTCACCATCGGACCCCGGCGCAGGTGCTCATCCGATGGGGGCTCGAGCACGAGGTGGTCGAGATCCCGAAATCGGTCCATCGGGAGCGGATCCGGGAGAACGCCCAGGTGTTCGACTTCTCGCTTTCGGCGCAAGAGATGGCGTCGCTCGACGCTCTGCGCGGCGGTCCGCGAATCGGGATGACGAACCCCGCCGACATCCCGTAAATCGGGGCCGCGTCGCAAGTTAGCACGGCCGCCGGCGACTTGTCGCATCTCTTCACGGAACGACTTAATATACGGCACTCGAGTGGGACGACGGGTCGTCCATGGTCAGCGTTGAGGTTGCTCACGAAAAGTGCACCGGCTGTAGCCACTGCCGGGATGTGTGCCCTGTGACCGTGTTCGAAATGCAGCCGCGCGAGAATTGGCCGAACGTTGTCGACGACCCGGCGGTCGCCGCGAAGTTCCAATTCCGCGCGGAGAAGTCCGCCGTCATTCACGGACCGGACTGCATCATGTGCGAGGCGTGCCTCTTCGAGTGCGAAGGGGAGTGCATCACGATCGTCGACGACGAGGGCACGACCCATCAATCGACCTACAAGTAGGTCGAGCGTCGTTCTTCGTCCCGGCTCTCGCGGAACGGCGGTTCCTTGCGGGCCCGCCGCGTTCACAGCGGATGCTGCACCGGACGGTAGAACGCGGAGCGGACCTCTGCCGGGTCGCCGTCGGAGGGGAACCGGACGCGGACCGCCGGGGACCGGCCGAACATCGTGAACTCGAGAGAGTACCACACCGCGACCCAGCTCCCGCCGGGATCTCGGAACGCTTCCCCAAAGTGATAGGTTGCCACCAGGGTGCGGCTCGCGCGTCGCGCGAGAGGATACGACCAGTCGAGCGCCTGCTCGGCGGACATCGGAGACCCGGTGTGGGGGGTCGGCTCGAGCGGTCCTTCGACGCTCACCGGGC
>DASPTO010000099.1:0-3323 GCA_035623375.1 Thermoplasmata archaeon | reverse complement strand
GTTCTCGGGTCGCGACGAAGGTCGGCTACGACGCCCCAGACTCGGGCCAACAGCTCCTCCGAGATAACCTCCGAGGGCGGGCCGTCGGCGACCCGTCGACCGCGGGCGAGCACGACGATGCGGTCCGAGAACCGGGCGGCCAGGTTCAGGTCATGGAGCGCGGCGACGACCGTTACTCCGCGAGCCCTCGAAAGCTCGCGGACCCGGGTCAGGATATCGATCTGGTGCGCGATGTCGAGGTGGCTCGTGGGTTCGTCGAGGAGGATCATCGGAGCTTCCTGGACCAGCGCACGTGCGAGGATCGCGCGCTGCCGCTCCCCGCCGCTGACCGAGAGGATGCCGTCGCGACCCCGCTCCTCAAGGCCCACCGCTCGAAGCGACTCGGTCGCCTTCTCCCGGTCGGTCGCCGAGTCTCCCTCGAGCCAACCGAGGTGAGCGTACCGACCGTAGAGGACGTAGTCGAAGAGGGGCACATCGTCCCGAGGGCTCTCTCCCTGCGGCACCCAGGCGACCCGCCGGGCCCGATCCGCGAAGGAGAGGCTCGCGACCTCGTTCCCGAACAGCTTCACCGTGCCCGCGTCCGGGGCGAGGAATCCGAGCGCTGCTCGGAGCAGTGTCGTCTTGCCCGAGCCGTTCGGTCCGGCGAGCGCCACGAACTGTCCCCGGGGGACCTCGAGGTCGACCTGCTGCAGGGCCGTCCGTTCCCCGAACCGCACGGTCACGCCATGAAGTTGGAGTGCGAGGGCGGAATCCGTCATCATCCGCCTCCCATCGTCGAAGCCCACGGTCGTCGGAAGAGCAGATACGCGAAGAACGGCGCCCCGGCGAACGAAGTGAAGATGCCGATTGGTAACAGCGTTCCCGGGAAGGCGATCAGCGAAAGGTCACGCGCGGCCAAGAGGAACCCCGCTCCCACGAGCGCCGCACCTGGAAGGACGAGGCGGTAGTCGTTTCCGGCTACGCGACGCACGACGTGCGGAGAGACGAGACCGACGAACCCGATGATCCCCGTGAATGCGACGGCAGCAGCGGTCGTGAGGGACGCGAGCAGGAGGAGGCGGAGCCGCACCCTCCGCGCATCGACCCCGAGGCTCTGGGCGACCTCCGACCCGAGCTGCAGGAGGTTCAGCTCGCGACCGAACGTTGCGAGCAACCCCGCCGCGACGAACACCACTCCGAACGCGATTCCGTCCTGCGTCCAGTCAAGCGACCCGAGGTTCCCGAGGAGCCAGAAGTCGACCTGGAGGCTCCCCGAGGGACTGTAGAGGAGCAAGAGCGAGAGCACCGCGGAGAGGAAGCTCGAGAGAGCGACGCCTGTGAGAAGCAGCGTCTCGACGGACCCGAACCGGCTGCGCGCGGCGGCCAGGATCACTCCGGCGGTCGCGAGGGCCCCGACGAACGCGAAGAGCGGGAGCACGAGGTTCTGCTCGCTCACCCCGATGCGAAAGACCACGACGACAGCCGCCCCGAGGGTCCCTCCGGAAGAGATCCCCAAGAGGAACGGGTCCGCAAGGGGGTTCCGGAACACCCCTTGGAGCGTGCCGCCAGAGATACCAAGACCCGCGCCGACGAGGACCGCCAGGACGATCTCGGAGAGCCGCGCGTCCCAGACGATTTCGACCAGACCGGAACAACCACCGGCGGGAACGCTCGCGCCGGTACACGGGTCGACGAACAGCGCGCCGCCCGAGAGCTGATGGAGGAGGATCCGGAGCACCGTACCGGCAGGGATGGCAACGGTCCCGAGGATCGGTGAAAGGAAGACCCCCACAGCAAGGATGGCGGTAAGGAGTCCGAGCACCCAGGTACGCCGTTCGGCCGTCCGGGGGCTGCCGGTGGCCGCCGCGGCAGGCGCACCCACGAAGTCGCCGTCCTAGGCCGAAACGCCCGGGTGCAGGATCGCGATCAGTTCGGGAAGGCCGACCAGGATCATGGTCGGGTCGGGCTCGGTGAAGTAGTTCGAATCGAGGCCGAGGGCATGCCCATTCTGCGTCGCACCGAGTTGCGACCAGAAGGGACCACCGGAGTAGGTCGATTCGTTCAGGCCGAAGCCGGTACCGAAGACGATGAACTCGGGGTTGCTCGCCAGGACCTGTTCTCCCGAGAGCTCGGGATAGGGCAGCGTAGCGTTCGCGGAGATGCTCGTGGCGCTCGCGAGTTCGATCAGCGACTCCCCGAACGTGCCCGGACCGAATGTCCAGTAGCCGTTCGCGTCGGCCGAATACGTGACGAGCACCGTCGGAAACGGCGTTCCGTTATCGGTCAGGTTCAAAGTCAGGGACGAGGCCTGGTAGAGTCCACTCTGAAGCCCGGTCACGAGCGAGGAGGCTGCCGAGGAGACGCCGAAGATTTCGCCGAGGATCTGTTCGTCCACGATGATCCCGCCGAGCGTCGCGGGCTGAAGCATCACGACCGGGATGTCGTAGGTTTGGGTGATCTGCTCGACCGCCGCGACCGAGACGATCGTGGCGGCAAGCACCAACTGGGGGGAAAACGCGAGAAGCTGCTCCACGTCGAACGTGGGACCCACTTCGACGCACATCGACGAGGAAAGGTTCCAGAGGGCAACCTGGTCCGAAGAGTAGTCGGACGACAATCCTCCCAGCGCGGAGGCATAGCAGTCCACCGCGACCACGTGGCCCCGGAGCCCGAGCCGGTACATCGAGTCCAGGATCGAGGGGCCGAGAACCGCGACTCGCGCCGGGTCGTAGGGGACCTTCACGTGGCGTCCCAGGTCGTCGGTCACGGCGACCGGCCCGGAAGGGGAGCCCGGCCGCAGGGAATAGTAGGCGGCGACACCACCGATGGAAGCTCCCGCCACGATGATGATGACGACCGCAAACATGGCGAGAGGGACCGTTCGTCGAGCGCGCTCAGTGTCGGTGGAAGGGTCAGGCAAATGCATTAGATTCCGCACAAACACATTTTCACATAAGCATTTCGTCACCGTCGCGCGGGGACCTCGTGACGGGCGGAGCGGTCGTGGATTGACGCAAAAGGCTATCTCTTTCGAGGTTCCCCGGCACGGCGGAGGGAGCATAGGCTAACCTGGCAGACCAGCGGGCTCCAGTCAGGGCGACGCGCAGTCGCCCTGGGAATTGGGTCTGCGGAGGGGCGAACCGCCCCCGTGACGATTGACTGGAGCGCGCGGAGAGACCCGCATATCGGGGTTCAAATCCCCGTGCTCCCACCTCTCCCCCCGACGCGGAAACGTCGTTCGTGGAGGGGTCGGTCGGCCCGTCGCAGCGCCCGCCGGGCGTGGCCGGCGCTGCGTGCACCTCGAGGGACAAAGCGAAGTACCGGAACGGATGAGCGACGGTGGT
>DASPTO010000098.1:0-6825 GCA_035623375.1 Thermoplasmata archaeon | reverse complement strand
CCTTCCGCCAAGGGAACGTCCTTCCTCCCGACCGGTCGAAGAACCTCGTCGCCCGCTCGCGGCGACGCGTCGTCCAAAGTAAGTTCGTCATCAGCGCCGTCCTCGCCCTCATCACCCTCGGAGGCGCGGCATTCATTCGTCAGAAAGCGCTCCACCCCGAGATCCTCTCCGCGGTGCCGAACGGACTCTTTCAGAGCGCGATCTTGACGGGGCTCCTGAGCCTCGATATCGCGCTCCTCTGGTGGACGGGAGTGCAGATGGTCCCGACCCTCATCTCCTCGGGAGTCCTCCCGGCCCTGGAACCGCTCCCGCTCGACGCTCGCACGTTCCACCGGGTGGCGACGATCCTCTACCTCCGTCTCTTCGACCTGCCGGCTCTCACGGTCCTCGTCCTGACACCGGTCGCGGTCGGGCTCGCCCTCGGGCCATTGGCCGGGCTGGCCATGGTCCCCGGAGCCGTGGTCGCAGTCGTGTTCGCCCTCGCCCTGTCCCTGCTCACGGGGCGATTCTTCCTTCGTCGGGTCCAAGGGTCCCGCGGGGGCGGCGGGAGGACGTTCGTCCGTTGGACGTACCTTGTCCTCTGGCTCGTCCCCGCGTTCGCGATGTTCGCGTTCATCACCGCTGCGCCGGCGTTCTTCCGCGCGCTCTCGGAGATGGCGGTCCAAGGACCCTCCCCCACGAGCGCCCTTCTCGCGGCGGCGTTCCCGTTCTCGTTCGCGGTGCTTCCGGCGATCGTCACCGGCGGACTCCAGTCGACCCAGGTCTTCTCGACGGGAACTGAGCTCGCCCTCGTGGGAGCGCTGGCCGTCTACGTAGCTCTCGCCGTCTGGGCGGTCGTCTGGCTCGCCGGTTCGGTCCGGTCGCTCCTCTTCCTGCCCGCCCAGGCAGCAGTCGACTTCTCGACGTCGACCGCCTCGCTTCGGCCCACCGGAATCGCGTGGGCCGTCCTGGTGAAGGACATACGAATCGCGAGCAGGACCCCCGGCTACGCCTTCCTAATCCTCCTACCAATCCTGGACGCGGCGGCGTTGGGCCTCCTCACGTACGCTACTCCCACCTCGAATCCGGTCGCTGCGTCGCTGGCCCTGGGAGCGGTCACCACCGCCGCGCTCCTCGCAACCTTCTTCGGCCCTGCATTCTTCGCCATCGAGGTGGTCGCGTACTCGTACGGCCGGTCCCTTCCGCTCTCGAACCGGTCGATTCTCCTCGGAAAGGTCGCTCTGATCTCGCTCATGTACCTGGTCGGTGCGGCCCTCATCCTCGGCCTCGCGCTTCTCCGCTTCTTCGAACCGGTCACGTTCGCGGGCTTCGTGCTTGCCGAACTCCCCGCCGTCGTGGGGGCGGCCTTCCTCGAGCTCGGACTCTTGTTCCGGTGGGCTCGGAGGAGAGGACTTGCGATCACGAACCTCTACACAGGAGCCTGGTTCGCGCTCGCGGTATCCATTCCGGGCCTCGTGATGGTCGGTCTCCCTCCGCTCCTCTTCGACCTCACCCAGTCGATGGGCGTCGCCCTCGGCCTCGCGATTATGGGAGCCGCTGCCGGAGTCGGGCTTGGGGTCGGCGCGGCGACGGCGTTCGGGAGGGGAGCATCCTGAGCGAGCCGACCCTTCCCCCCCGCTTCGATGCAAGGGAGATCGAGTCCCGCTGGCAAGCAGCGTGGGATGAGCACGAAGTCGCGCTCGGCCCGGACCGACCGAAGGGTGCTCGGTTCTCGCTCGTTCTTCCTCCACCTAACGTGACCGGGACCCTCACGATCGGCCACATGCTCGGCGACACGGTGATGGACGTCCTCGTCCGCCACCACCGGATGCGCGGGGATTCCACCGTCTGGGTCCCCGGCCTCGACCATGCCGGCCTCGCCACCCAGGTGGAGGTGCGTCGTCACCTCCAGAAGCAAGGGGTACGATTCGAGGAACTCCCGCGCGAGCAAGCACTCCACGAGATCGAGCGCTGGAAGGAGGAGCATGAGCATCGGATCCGTGAGCAGACCCGAGCGGGCGGCTTCACCGTGGACTGGAGCCGCTACCGCTACACGATGGACCCGGTCGGCACTCGCGCGACGCGCGAGGCGTTCGTCCGACTTCACACGGCCGGCCTCGTCTACCGCGGCGAGCGGATGGTGAACTGGGACCCGCGACTTCGGACCGCGATCAGCGACCTCGAGGTCGTTCACACCGAGGAGGAGGGCTCGCTCGTCTACCTCCTCTACCCGTGGGCGGACGGAGGTCCGGGCGGGCTCGAGGTGGCGACCGTCCGGCCCGAGACCATCTTCGGAGACGTTGCGGTCGCGGTACACCCCGACGACGAGCGCTACCGCTTGCTGGTCGGCCGAAAGGTGCAGGTTCCCCTCACCGAGCGACACGTATCGATCATCACGGACGCCGCGATCGACCCCACGTTCGGAGTCGGAGCTCTCAAGGTGACCCCGCGCCATGACGTGGTCGACCACGAGATCTACCTCCGACATCCCGGCCTGCCGATGCCGCCGGACATCCTGGACGAATCGGGCCGGCTCGAGAGCGAGTGGGTGCCGAAAAAGTACCGGGGACTCGACCGGGACGAGGCGCGGACGAAGGTTCTCGAGGACCTCACGACGGTGGGGCTACTCCTTCGGACGGAGCCGTATCGTCACGCGGTCGCGCGCTCCGAGCGGTCGGAGGCGGTCATCGAGCCGCGGCTCTCGACACAGTGGTTCGTGCGGATGAAGAGCCTCGCGGCTCCGGTCGTCGAGTCGGTCCGACGCGGGGAGATCCGCCTGCACCCCGAACGATGGGAACGCTCGTTCTACCGTTGGATGGACGAGATCCAGGACTGGTGCATCTCGCGCCAGGTGCTCTGGGGCCACTCGATCCCCGTGGTCCGATGCCGGGCCTGCGCCCGCGAGATCGTCTCGGTCGAACCACCGTCCGTCTGCGACCGGTGCGGCTCCTCCAACCTCGTTCCGGACCCGGACGTGCTCGACACCTGGTTCACGTCCTGGCTGTGGCCGTTCCTCGTCTTCGGCTGGCCGGACCGCACGAGCGACCTCGAGCACTACTACCCGACGAGCGTCCTCGTCACGGCCCGAGACATCATGTTCTTCTGGGTCGCCCGGATGATGATGGCGGGCCACTACTTCCTCAACGCCCGGCCGTTCTCGGACGTCTACTTCACCGGGATGATCCGGGACGAGACGGGGCGCCGGATGTCGAAACACCTCGGCAACTCCCCGGACCCTCTCGAGGTCGTCCGCGAACGGGGGGCGGACGCGCTTCGTTTCGCGCTCGCGTTCCCGAACCCGACCGACGAGGATGGAGAGTACGGGGAGTCGGCGCTCGAGGGGAGCCGGAACTTCCTCACGAAGGTCTGGAACGTCGTTCGGTTCAGCCTGGGGTTCATCCCCGCCGGGACCGCCCCTCCCACGGCCTCGCCCACGCTCTCCTCCGAAAGCGCACTCGAAAACCGGTGGGTGCTCTCCCGGTACCGTCACACGGTCGAGGAGGTCGACCGTGCATTGGCCGAGTTCCGAATCACTACGGCAGCCACCACGCTCTACGAGTTCGTCTGGCACGACCTCGCCGACCGATATGTCGAGATCGCCAAGGACGCCCTCCAGGGTCGCCGAGGGGAGCTCGCTCAGCGAGAGGCTCGCGCCACGCTTCTCTTCGTGGTCGAGCGGTCCCTCCGGCTCCTTCACCCGTTCGTCCCGCACGTCACGGAAGAGCTCTGGCATGCTCTCCCGCACCCGGACACGCTCCTCGCGCTCAGTCCCTGGCCGCGCGCGGAGGAGGCACCGTCCGACCCGGTCGCAGAACTCGAGATGGAGCCCGTTCTCGAGACGATCCGCCTCCTTCGCAACCTCCGCTCGGAAGAGAAGGTACCGGTCGCATCCTCCCCCAAGGCGTGGGTGCGTCCGACGGGACCCGAGGTCGCACGCGTCCTGACCGAACAACGAGCCACCGTGGAGCGCCTCGCTCGGATCAGCTCACTCGTCCTTCTGGGGGACCGGGACGAAGTCCCTCCCGGCACCGGGCGACGGGTCGCTGTGTTCGGGGAATGCTTCCTCGAGCGGCCGGCTGCCTCCGAGGCGACGAAAGAGGCCCTTCAACGGGAACGGGAAAAGCTCGTCGCGCTCCTCGAAAAGACCCGGGGTCGTCTCGCCGACCCGGGCTTCCGGGACCGGGCGCCCCGGGACGTGGTGGAAGAGGCCGAGGAGAAGGCCGAGGAGCTCGCGGATCGGGTTCGTCGGATCGACGAACACTTGAAAGAGGAGAGCGCCTCGTCGGTCTCGCCCTCATGACCCCCGCGAGCCGCGCATCGAAGACCCGAAAGGCGCTCCCGAGTCCCCGCAAGGCGAAGCCGGCTCCGAAGGCGAAACCGCGCTCAGCGCGCGTCGCGAGGGCCGAACCGCCGGTGGAGATCGAGACGATCGAGCTCGCCGGCAACGCTCGACCCCATCCCGCGGTCGGGCTCGGGCTTTGGGCGCTCGGACGGTGGACTCCCGAAGACGAGGCTCGGACGAAGGCGACGATCGGCCGGGCCTACGAGCGGGGGATGCGCTGGTTCGACACCGCGGAGGTCTATGGGAACGGCCGTTCGGAGCGAGTCCTCGGGGAGGTGCTCGCGCGAGCGCCCGGCGATGCGCCGGATGCCTACGTCGTGACGAAAGTCTCCTGGGAGCATCTTCACGCGAACCAGGTCCGCGCGAGCCTGATCGGTAGTCTCGAACGCATGGCCCGTCGGTCGGTCGACCTCTACCTCGTCCATGCCCCCGACTCGAAGGTCCCGCTTGAGGAAACGATGGGAGCTCTCGAAGCGCTCTGGAAGGAGGGGAGGATCGGCGCGATCGGCGTCTCGAACTTCTCGGTCGAGGAGCTCGAGGAAGCGTCTCGGCACCTTTCGGAGGCCAAGATCGTCGTGAACCAGCTCCGCTACAACCTCTTCATGCGAGAGGATGTCGACTCCGTGCGGGAGTACTGCCGTTCCCACGGGATCCTGATCGAGGCGTACAGCCCGTTCGCCCGCGGCCTTCTCAACGGGAGGTACCTCGACGGGAAGAGGGTGCCCCGGGAGGTCCGGGACGTGGCACGACGCCTCTTCGAGCCGGACCTTCTTCCCGAACTTCTCGCGCGGGGGCGAGCGCTCCAAGAGCTGGCGAACGATGCGAAGGTCCCTCTCTCCTCCATCGCCCTCCACTGGCTCCGGAAGATGGGGGCTGCCCCGGTCTTCGGCGCGAGCCGCCCGGAGCAGATCGACTCGAACCTGGCCGCCTGGGCCATCCGGCCCCCCGACCGGGTCCTCGACCGGGCGGACCGGATCGCTCGAGGCGAACGTGCTTAGGCTCGTCGCGCTCGACATGGACGGTACGCTCGTCGACGTTCCGAGCTCTTGGCGGGTCATCCACGACCACTTTGACGACCACAACGACGAGGGGCTCCGGAGGTTCCTTGCGAACGAGATCGACGACCAGGAGTTCATCCGGATGGACATCCGGGTCTGGTGGAAGCACGCGCCGTACCTCTCGGTGGACGACCTGGAGAAAATCCTCGCACCCGTCCCCTTGATGCCCGGAGCGGCGGAGCTAATCGACGGAATCCACGCTCTCGGCGCCCGGTCCGCGATTGTGAGCGGAGGACTCGACATCCTCGCCCGCCGAATCGCGGGCGAGCTCGGGATCGAAGTGGCGCTCGCGAACGGGGTCCGGGTCGATTCCGACGGGCGCCTCACGGGGGAGGGAATCGTGCGGGTCCCGATTCACGGGAAGGAAAGGGTCCTCGAGGGTCTCCAGGAGCAGCTCGGGGTTTCCCCCGAGGGAACCGCGTCCGTTGGGAACTCCGAGATCGACGTCGGGCTCTTTCGAAGGAGCCGGGTCGGGGTCGCTTTCTGTCCCGAGGACGACATCGTGCGAAAGGCCGCGACCGCGGTCGTCAACGAACGGAACCTGACGCGCGTTTTGGAGGCGCTCCGCGCCTCTGCGTGAGGGGAAGATGCCGAGGTCGAAGATGGAGAGCGCTCGGCTCCGTGCGTTCGTGCGCGGGGCTCGCGGCAAGAGGTCCCCGGGCGTCGACCATGCCTGGCGGCGCTTGATCCGGAACGGTGTTCCCCTCGTCGAACCGGTTCCCGGGCATCCCGATCAATCGTTGGTAACATTCCTCTGGAGGCACGAGGGTGGAGCAACTTCGCCCTCGCTCTTCTCACCGGTCGGAGTGGCCGGGGACAAGCAGGGGGGACTGCGCGCCGCGGGCGTGGGTGGGGTGTGGTATCTCTCTCTCCGGCTTTCCAATCGGACGCGCGCGGTCTACGGGGTTTCTCCCCACCCCATGCCGGACGACGACGCGCCGATGAAGAGCTGGGTCGATTATTCCCGATCCGTTCGACCGGACCCCCTCAACCCTCGTCGGTTCGTCTACGCGAAGGACCCGGACGATAAGAGCGACTTCGAATCAGTCGTCTCCCTCGTCGAACTTCCCAAAGCCCCTCCGCAACCGTGGAGTACGGATACTTCCCCCCTCCACGCCACCGAAGCACGAGTTCGGATGCGAAGTCGGTTCCTCCCAAAGCGGCGGTCGGTCTGGGTCTTTCTTCCACCGGGATACGACCCTCGCAAGCACCGGTACAACCTGGTGGTCGCCTTCGATGGGGTCGCCTACCGCGACATGGTCCCGACTCCCCGAGTGGTCGAACATCTTGTCAATGCCGGCCGCATTTCCCCGACGGTCGTCGTTCTGGTCGGGAACGCGTCGGGCGCTCGGGTTCCGGAACTGAACCGGAATGCTGGGTTCGTTCGATTCCTCGTAGAGGAGCTCTTCCCATGGCTGCGTCGCCGGTATGGCGTCCGCGTCGACC
>DASPTO010000097.1:0-13721 GCA_035623375.1 Thermoplasmata archaeon | reverse complement strand
CCCGACGAGGAGTCCACAGTCGTTTAAGGTCAGCGGCCGCGAGAGGGCCCCGGGGGGGCCGGTCGCACGGACGCTGGCCTCCTGTCCTCCTCGCCGGACCGTGCTTCGGGTCTCCCACGGAACTCGGGAGGGTGGGTTCACCAAACCCTCATTGCTTTCCGCCGGCTTCCAAAAACGATGAGCGCTCGGACCATTATCAAGGAGAAGGCCAGCGTGGTGTACGCGACTCGGAACGACCTCCCGAAGGAGGTTCGCAGCTCGGTCATCGAAGTCGTCGACGCCCGGCTCGCCGACTCGGTGGACCTCCAGACCCAGATGAAGCAGGCCCATTGGAATGTGAAGGGTCCCAACTTCATCTCGCTCCACAAGCTGTTCGACGAGATCAACGAGGACGTCGAGGAGTACGTCGACCTACTCGCCGAGCGGGTGGTGCAGCTCGGAGGGATCGCCCACGGCACGGCCCGACAGGCCGCGGCTCACTCGACCCTCGTCGAGTATCCCCCCGCGCGGGACGGCCACCAGCACGTCGAGGCGGTCTCGCTCGCGCTCGCTACGTTCGGAAAGGCGGTGCGCGCAGCGATCGACCAGACCGACCGACTCGGCGACAAGGACACCGCGGACATCTTCACGGAGATCTCGCGCGGCGTCGACAAGTGGCTCTGGTTCGTCGAAGCGCACCTGCACGCAGAGCGCTGACCGATCGGATTCCAGCGAGCGGCAGGCACGTCAGCCACGGCCGCGCCCGGCGCTCTTCATCATCGGCTCGATGTCGCCGTAGACCCGCCACTCCGCGACCCGGCCCGCCCGGACGAGAGCGTACCAGGCCGCGGGAAACCTCCAAGCGGCTCCCGAGGAGGTCGTGCCCTGCCCTCGGTACGACCCGCTCGCGAGCCCGAAAACCGCCACTCTGTTTCCTCGGGAGAAGATCCGGTCCACGCGAATTCGATAGTCGGGGAATTCGCCGAAGAACGCGGCCCACGCGTCGGGAGACAGCACGTACTCGCCCCCCGTCGCGTCCACGAATCGCGTTCGGGCAGTGGCAAGCTTCGCAAGACCGTCGAGGTCTTGTGCGTTGATTCGAGCGATGTACTCCCGGACCGTGCGAACGGGACTTCTCTCCTTCCTTCTTCGCGCGGGCGTCACGTCCGCGGGAAGGCCGGTCTGCTTTGAAGAGCGCGCCCTCTCCGCGACCGGTGGGCTGGACTGCCCTAGAGCGATCGCGCCTGGACCGCGGTAATGGGCCGGAAGCCGCGTTTGGAGTAGAACCGGGCCGCGATCTCGTTTTGCGCGGGGAACTCCGCGGTCACGACGCCTGCCCCCTTCGCCTTGAGCGCGTTCGCGACCTCGCCGAGGACGAACTCGCCCACGCCCCGGCGGCGGTAGATCGGGAGGAGGTAGATGTCGAGAATTACCCCCTCCTGCTCAGGGGCGTAGAACGGCCTCTCGCGGACCTGCGCCCGGACGAACCCGACGAGCTTGTCGCGGTCGGCTCCGCTCCCCTCGGCGGCCAGGACCACCGCCTTCGGGTTCGCGATATCGGCCTTCAGGATCTGGCGCGCCTGGGCTTCGGCGTCCTCACGGACCTTGAGGAGAGGGTCGAACTCCTCGTTGAGCCGTTTCAACCGAAGGAGGAGGGGAACGAGGGCTCCCACGTCGGAATCCCGGGCCGGCCTCAAGCGAATCGGTGCGGACGGCGTCTCTCCGGCAGTGGTCGTGCGGCCCTTCTTCTCCTCGGTCCCGGTCATGTTGGTGATTTCCTCCGGCGGTGGTTGGTGGGAGGCATGGGAGGGGTCAGATGGGCGCGGGCGAGCGCTCGGACGAGCTCCGCCGGCCGCCCCATCAGGGTCTTCGCCCGTTCGAGGAACTCCTCGTGCGAGAGCTTGCGTCGCGCGATCCCGAGGAGAACGGCCATGTCTCCGACCGCGGCGGCGATCTCGGGGAACACCTCGGACTCCTCCATCGTCGGGAGGAGATGGCTGGCCGTGAGACCCTTACGGGCCGCGCCCCGAGCGAGCTCCTTCGCCGCCGCGAGGACGACCTCGTCGGGGATCGAACGGGCCCGTGCGTCCAGGACCCCGCGGAAGACCGCGGGAAAGATGAGGGAGTTGTTGACCTGATTCGGAAAGTCGCTCCGCCCGGTCGCGACGATCGCGGCTCCGGCCGCCTTCGCCACCTCCGGCCAGATCTCGGGGACGGGGTTCGCGAGGGCGAAGACGATCGGGTTCTTGGCCATCGACCGGACATGCAGCGGGCGGACCGTGTCCGGGTTCGGCGTGGACGCGGCGAGGAGAACGTCCGCTCCTTCGACCGCCGCGGTCAGGTCGCCCGTGCGGCCGCCTCCGTCCGTCGCGAGCGCGATCCGGAACTTCCAGGGGTTGTGAAGCTCGAGCTCGTCCATGTCCTCGCGCTCCGCATGCAGGACCCCCTTCTGGTCGACGACCGTGAGCGACTCCGCCGGATGTCCGAGCTTGAGCAGGAGCCGCGCGGTCACGAGATTCGCCGCTCCCGCACCGAGGAGGACCGTTCGAATCTCCTCGACCGACCGGTGCGTGAGCGCGAGGGCGTTCAGGAGTCCCGCGACGGTGGCCGCCGCCGTCCCGAGCTGGTCGTCGTGCCAGACCGGGATCGAAAGGCGCTTCGACAGCTCCTCGAGGATCCCGAAGCATTTCGGCGACGCGATGTCCTCGAGGTTGATGCCGCCGAACGCGGGGGCCACCGCTTCGACCGTCGAGATGAACTCCTCGGGCGAGCGGACCCGGATCGGTACCGGGATCGCGTCGACCCCTCCGAGGACCTTGAACAGGAGCGCCTTCCCCTCCATCACCGGCAGGGCCGCGGTCGGTCCGATGTCTCCGAGGCCGAGGACCCGTGAACCGTCGGTGATGATCGCGATCGTGTTCCATCGCCCGGTGAGGTCGAACGAGCGGTCGGGGTCGGCCTGGATCGCGCGGGAGACCGCCGCCACTCCGGGAGTGTACCATAGGGCGAAGTCCCCGAGCGAGCGGACCGGCACCTTCGGAACGGTCTCGATCTTGCCCGCGTAGAAGCGCGAGAGCTCGACCGAACGTTCTCCGAGAAGGTCGGTCTTGTCCTCGCTCCGCTCGGCCGCGCTCACCGCCTTGCGGCCTTTCCGCCGGGCGACCGGCTCGGCATCGACCGGGGAAGGAGAGCTCTTGGCCATCCGCCCTCGAGGACCCGACCTCGGTTTATTAGAGCTGTGGCGGAGTCGTGCGGAGCGTTCGGCAAATGCCGGACCTGCGCTCCGAGACCCGGCCTTCGGGAACCGCGCCAAAACTCGATTCTATATAGGGGCGGGTCTGCTCCCGCGCGCACCATGGCGTCGTCCGCGGACTCGCTTCCGCACCCGTTCGTCCGGCCCCCGAGGACGGGCTCGGTACCCCTGATTTCTCCCGCGGACCTTCACCACCAGCTCGACTCCGCCACACCCCCCCTTCTGCTCGATGTCCGCCCTCTCTCGGAGCGGCGGCTCGTCCATATTCCGGGAGACCGACACGTTCCGCTCCACGCGCTCGGGGCGGCCCTCTCGTCCCTGCCGCACGACCGGCCGATCGTGGCGTACGACCACTTCGGCTCCCAGGCCCGGTCCGCGGTTCGCTTCCTCCAGGACCGTGGCTTCCCTCTCTCCGCCGCGCTCGAGGGAGGCGTGGACGAGTACTCTCGCGTTGTCGACGCGGACCTCGCGCGTTACCCCGAGGACGACCCGACCGCGCGCCTCTACCTCCGCCAGATCCCCCGGCCGGATTCCGGTTGCCTCACGTACCTCCTTGGGGACACGGTCGAACGAGAAGCGATCATCATCGACCCGGGCCGTGAGGTCGCTCCCTACCGAGCCCTGCTCGCGGAGGACGGCTGGCGCCTCGTGGGGATCGTCGAGACCCACACGCATGCCGACCACCTCGCCGGACACTCGGCCCTCCACGCTGCCACGGACGCTCCGATCTATCTCGGCCGACGTTCTCCCGCGCGGTACCCGCACCGGTCGTTCGCGGAGGGAGAGTCGGTCCGGTTCGGGAACGAGGAGGCGGTCGTCCTCGAGACTCCCGGTCACACGCCCGACCACGTGACGCTCCGCGTGCACGACAAGATCTTCACCGGCGACACTCTCCTCCTCGGGAGCTGTGGCCGGACCGACCTCGGGGAAGGCTCTCCGGAGGCGCTCTACGCATCGCTCACCGAGAAGATCCTGACGCTCCCTCCCGAGACCGAGGTCTATCCGGCCCACTATGGCGCCCGCCATGCGCTGCCCGAGCGATACGTCTCCACGGTCGGCTTCGAGCGGGTCCGCAACGAAGCGCTCACCCAGGGCTCGCTCGAGGCGTTCGTACGGTACATGACCGAGGGCTGGCCTCCGAAGCCGGCCGATTTCGACCGGATCGTACGCACCAATCTCGACGAATAGGCTCGGTGCGTGGTTTGTCCCTCGCGCAACCGCGTTTCTCCTCTCGCACCGTTCCGGAAATTCGCCAATCTTAAGACTCCCCCCGGGTCGGGAGCCCGATGCTCGTCCGCACCGGACTCACCGGGGCGTTCCCTCGGTCGGAGACGCTTGTCAGCGCGACCCGGGACCTCGACCGCGGGCGGACGACCTACGAGGCCGTCGAGGAGCTCTTCCGCAGGACCGAGGAAGAGGTCGCCGAGCTCGAGCAGCGTCTTGGCTTCAGCGAGACGACGGCCGGCTACCTCCGTTGGCCGGACCCGTTCCGCCCGTTCGCCGAAACCTGGGAGGGGTTCACCGTCGGGCCGCTCACTCGCTGGCTCGAGACGAACACGTTCTACCGCCAGCCAATCCTTCTCGCCCCGCCCGGCCGGACTCCCGGTGCCATCGCCTCACGCCTCCCGCCGCCCCTCGTTCGCTCGCCCGGCTCGGCCCGCGTCCTTCTTCCCGGCCCGTACACCTTCGCGAGCATGCTCGACAATCGCTCCGGAGAGACCGAGCCCGCCCTCATCCATCGGCTCGGCCGCCTCCTCGGGGACGAGGTGAGGGAGCTGCGCGGCCACGGGTTCGAAACGTTCCTCTTCTCCGAGCCGCAGCTTGTCGTCCACCCGCCGGAAGGGCCCCGTGCGGAGGCCGTGGTCGCCGGCTACGGTGCGGTGGACGGCGCGCTCTCGGGGGGAACGTCGATCGTCTGGACGTATGGCGCCGATGCACGCCCCGCCTTCCCCCTGCTCGACCGTCTGCCCGTATCGGTGGTCGGGGTCGACCTCTCCGAGACGGAGGTCGACCAGATCCCGGAGGGCCCCGCTCCCCAGGGGCTCGGTCTCGGCGTTGTCGACCCGAGGACAACGCTCGCGGAGGACCCGGCCGAGGTCGCGCGCGTCGTGCGCGCCGCCCAGTCGCGACGGCATGCTCGTTCGGTCTGGCTCGGCCCCGGTGGTCCGCTCGACCTCCTTCCGTGGGAACCGGCGACCCGCAAGCTCCATGTCCTGCCCGCGGTCCAGCGGGCTCTCTCGGAGGGGTCGTCGTGACGCGACCGCTCTTCCCGACGCAGGAGATCGGGAGCCTTGCCAAACCCCGCTGGCAGCTCCTCGGGCAGCGGTCGGAAGCGCTCGACGAGAGCGCGAAGGAAGAGCTCCGCAGCTGGGACGCCAGGGTCGGTTTTGCGAGCGAGGTACCGACGGTGCGCGATGCTCTCCTCGAAGGCCGGCCGCACGACACGAGCCCGGACGCGGTCCGGGACCTGGGCGCTCTCTTCGGTCTACGGTTCCTCGAGACGGCCGGGCTCGACCGTGTCTACGACGGGGAGGCACGACGGATCGAGATGTACGAGTATCCGATCCGCCAGATGCGCGGCTTCCGCTTCGGGGGCCATGTCCGCTCGTTCGACAGCAAGTACTACCTCAAGGCCGCCGTGGTCGACGAAGTCCAGCTCGACCGGCCGTACCATGTCGACGAGTTCGACTTCGTGAAGCGGCACGCGCACGCGGAGCCGAAGCTCCCGGTCACCGGTCCCTACACCCTCGCCGACTGGTCGTACAACGAGTACTACCTCGCGCGTCAGCCGGGCTGGAAGGGTCGCACGGCCCGACGCGCCGCCCAGCGGGAGTTCGTCGTCGACCTCGCTCGGCGCGCGATCCGCCCGACCTTGAGCGCGCTCATCGAGCACGGTTGCCGGGTGATCCAAATCGACGAGCCGGCGGCGGGCACGCACCCTGACGAGGCTTCGATCGTCGTCGACGGGTTCAACGCCGCGACCGAGGGGCTCAACGCCGAGTTCACGATGCACATCTGCTACTCGAACTACGCGGATCTTTTGCCGGCGCTCCTCGAGGCGAAGCGGTGCCGGCAGTGGGCCTGGGAGTTCGCGAACCGCGACTCGCCCGGGCACGACGGCTACTCCGTCCTCAAACTTCTCCGCGAGTACGGTGACACGCGAGAGGTCGGCCTCGGAGCGGTGGACGTCCACCGCGACCAGGTCGAACCACCCGAGGCGGTGGCCGAACGGATCCAGAGGGCGGCGAGCTACCTCGGCGACCCGAGCCGGATCTGGGTCAACCCGGATTGCGGTCTCCGCACCCGCAGCCTCCCGGTGGCTCGGGCGAAACTCGAGTCGGTTGTGAAGGGCGCGGCGATTGCCCGCGCTGAGCTCGAGGACCCGCGGCGCTAAGGAGAACGGTAGGTCACGGGGTCGAGAGGACCTCGGCTCCCCCCGGCCCGACGAGGACGGTGTGCTCCGCCTGGGCGACCTGCCCGTGCCCCCGTTCGACGAACACCGGGTACGTCTGGAGATGCCGCTGGTAGCGCTTCAGCGCCTCGAGCTCCTCCGGAGCGACGACCCAGCGAGCAGTGAACGGGAGGGTCCGGAACCGCGAGAACATCGCGGCGAGCGCTGGGTCGGAATTCCCGGGGTCCTTGCGGAAGCGCATGATGTTCCCGAACGGTCCGTTGCCGATCTCACCGGCACCGTTCGTCGAGAACGGCTCGATCGCGACCACTTCTCCCTCCTCGAGGACCTCCGCGCTTGCCCCGGGGACGTTCGGGATCGACTTCCCGGCGTGGAGGAGGTAGCGCTCGATCGAATGACCGGTGAGATTCGAGACCGGCTTTAGGCCCCGCGCCCGGACGGCTTCCGCGATCGCCCGCGACACCTCGTCGACCCGTACGCCGGCCCGGACGTGGGCAATCCCCGCCGCCCGTCCCTCGCGCGCAGCACGGATCAGATGCTCCCAGCGGTGCGTGCCGCCGACCTCGACCGTGTCGGCCGTATCGGCGATCGCGCCATCCAAATGGGCGCCGACGTCGACCTTGAGCAGGTCCCCGGTCTCGAGGACCGCGGTCGTCTCCGGGCCCGGAGTGTAGTGCGCCGCTTCGTCGTTCCGCGAGAGGTTCGTCGGGAACGCGGGCTGGGCGCCCTCCGAACGGATGAACGACTCGACCTCATCCGCAACTTCCTTGAGGCGAGCACCGGGGACGGCGAGGCGGAGGCCGAGCTCGCGGGCACGTGCGGCGATGCGCGCCGCCTCGCGCCATCGGTCCAGGTCCGCGGGATAGCGCGCCATTCGGCTCATCCCCGTACGACGAGGCGCGGCTCGGTCCCGGTAAGGTCGACCAAGATGGACGCTTCGCCGGAACTTGGAGGCGCGGCCGGCAAATAGACGCTCACCGCGCGGCCGAGCGAACGCCGGGCCTCGCGGAGGGTCCGGGCCGGGGGTTCGCCATGCCGGTTCGCGGAGGTCGCTGTGATCGGCCCGACTTGGCGGGCGAGCTCGCGGGCGGTGGGGTGGTCGGGCACGCGTACGCCGATCGTCCGCGCTCCGGCGATGGACGGGGCGAGCCGGCGTCGGGCCCACGGGGACGGGGGAAGAAGGACGGTGAACGGACCCGGAAGGTTTCGCCGGAGAAACCGGCGGGAGGTCGGAGAGAGACGTGCGTATCGCTCCACTTCTTCCGTCGAGCTCAGGCAGATCGACACCGGTTGGGACGGGGAGCGGCCCTTCGCTCGGACGAGGCGGTCGACAGCGGCCCGCCGGCCCGCGAGAGCTCCGAGGCCGAGGAGCGTGTCGGTGGGGTAGACGACGAGCTCGCCCTGGCGGAGAGAGCGAACCGCGTCGGCGAGCGCGTCCCCCATCGCTCCCGTCCGGATTGGGTCTAGAAGTACTCCTCGCCGACTTGGGAGTAGGCGAGGTACTCTTCGGGGGAGAAGTAGAGGGCGAGCTCCCGCGCGGCGGAGTCGGTCGAGTCCGAGGCGTGGACGAGGTTCGGGGTGATCCCGAGCGCGAGGTCCCCGCGCACGGTGCCGGGCGCGGCCGTCTGCGGGTTCGTCGCGCCGTTCATCAAGCGGACGACCGAGATTGCGGAGCGGCCCTCGAGCGCGAACGCGAGCACCGGGCCCGAGGTGATGTGCTGGACCAGCGCAGCGTAGAACGGCTTTCCCTGGTGCTCGGCGTAGTGACGCTGCGCGAGCTCCGGAGTGACGCGGAGCATCTTCGCGGCGACGATCTTGAGCCCCTTGCGCTCGTAGCGGGAGAGAATCTCCCCGACGAGGCCGCGCCGCACGCCGTCCGGCTTCACGAGCACGAAGGTTCGCTCGACGCTTCCTTCCGCCATCGGGCCGCCGAGCGTGCGCTGGGCGTAAAGGTTTCGCCGGCGGTCCGCGCGGCCGTCCCCTCTCCCGGTTTCCTCCGGACGGTTTTGTAGGACGCCGGGTTCGCGGCGCGAATGCCGGCAACGATCTCCCCGAGCGAGACGTCTGCGCTCGTCGTCCTCGTGCTTTTCCTCGCCATCATCGCCCGTCGGACGATCCGCCAGATCCAAGGGGCGCGCTACTCCGTGGCTCGATTGGCGGTCTTCGCCGGGTTCTACGTCCTCCTCTTCGGGGCCCTCGCGTTCTCGACTCTCTATGCGGCCGTGTCGGCGTGGGGCTGGGGTGCCCTGGCCTTGCTTGCACCGTACGCCGCAATCCCGACGGTCGCCGCCATCTCTGCCATCCCGCACATCCGCCGGGTCGCCCAGTTCGAGCAGCGGGAGAACGGACAGTGGTTCTACCGGCTCTCCTGGCACGTGCCGGTGTTGTACCTCGGTCTCTTCGTGGCACGCCTTCTCGCCGAGGTCGCTGTCTTCGGACTGGCAGGGGTCGTGGTCTCGTATCCTCCTCCCGTGCCTTCGTCCGAGGCGGGCCTCTTGATCTTGCTCGGAGTGGACCTCCTGTTCGGCGTGAGCCTCGGACTCCTCCTCGGACGAGGCATCGGGGTCGTCCGCGCGTACCGGGACCTCCCGGCTACGGCGCCGGCACCCCCCTCACCGTCCCGACCGCTCCCGAGCGGTAGACCGTAGGAGGCTCGAGGTTCGCAATGCCGAGGCGGGGGAGGACGCACCCGGTGGTCCGCGGGTTCGACCGGGGCGCAGAAGCGTACGAGCGAGGGCGCCCGGGGTATCCCGCCGCGGCGGTGCGGCACATCGGCCGCGTCCTTCGCGTCGGACCGAACCGCACGGTCGTCGACCTTGGGAGCGGTACCGGAAAGTTCACGAGGGCGCTCGCGCCGCTCGGTTCAGCTCGCATCGCGGTCGAGCCGACCGCGGGGATGCGACGGGTGTTCGAGCGGGTTGTCCCCCACGTTCCCGTGCTCGACGGGACGGCCGAGGCGATTCCCCTACCCGACGGTTTCGCCGACGCGATCGTTTGCGCGCAGGCGTTTCATTGGTTCCGCCCGAGGGCCGCGCTCCGCGAGTTCGCCCGGGTCCTTCGTCCGGGCGGTGGCGTTGCTCTCGTCTGGAACACCCGGGACGAAGCGGCCTCCTGGTGGCGTTCCGTGTTTGCGGTGGCCGACCGGTACCACCGCAAGGAGAGAGCTCACATCGGCTGGCGCCCGTGGAAGAGGGAGTTCGGCCGGTCGGCAGGCCCGTTCGGCCCTCTCCACCTCAAGGAGTTCCCCTACGCGCAGCGGGCTCCCGTGGAGACGTTCGTCGACCGGGTCCTCTCGACGAGCTCGCTCGCGTTCCAACGCGCGGACGAGCGCCGCCGAGCCGCGCGGGAGATCCGAGAGATTCTGCGGACCGACCCCGCCACGCGAGGCCGTCGCGTGCTCACCCTCCCGATGCGGACCGAGGTCTACTGGGCGTTCCTCAAGTAGCCCGGACGTCGCAGACGCCGAACCAGGGACAACGCGCGCAGCGCGCAGGGGACGGGGTCGCGCGCCCGTCGTACGGGGCAAGCAGCTGGGCCCGGACCGCGAGGAGCTCCTGACGTGCTTCGTCGTCCCAGCGGACCCGGAACTCGCCGTCCGAGTAGCGGAGAAGCCCGAACGGAGGCGCAACACCGGTTGCGTCCTCGACGAGGAGACAGTACGCGCGGACCTGGGCGACGTGCGACGGCGGGGGGCCGCTCGCCGGCGTCGAGCGGCTCTTGAACTCCACCGGTACGAGACGACCGTCCGACCTCCGACGAAGCTCGTCCGGCCTCCCGATCATCCGATGCCGTTCCGACCGGAGCGTGACCGGCCGTCCCGGGTCGACCGCGACCAACCGACCGCTCGAGCGCTCGTATCTGCGTTCCGAGAGCGCCCGGAGCGCCCAGGCGACGAGCACGACCCCTGCAACCGTCGCGACCCCGGCGAGCAACAGTGGGTCGGTCACGGATGGAGCGCCCACCACAACCCTCCGGCCACGAGGACGATTCCGAAGAGGAGGACCCCCCAGTACGCGCCGCCGCGCTCCTCCCGGTGCTCCTCGGCGAGGAGGATCCGGTCATGGTACCGTGCTCCCGCGAGCGCGCTCTGCTGCGACGAACGGCTCGGGCCCCCGGGCGGAGGGTGGTTCCGGTACCAGTGCGAACGCGGACAGTAGACGTAGTCGGCGAGGTCGGAAGGAGAAGTCCACCCGTCGTCGGCCGCCATCCGGCGGAACCGGGTCCACGGGAAGGTTTACCGATTCCGTTCCACCGGCAGCGACCGGTCGGAGGGGTCCTACTCTGAAGGAGCGGATTCCGCCTTCTTGCGAGGGCGTCGGGGCTTCTTCTGGGCTGCCGGCGCAGGGGGGGTTGGCTCCGTCGTCTTGGGTTCTTCGGCGGGCGGGGCAGGCTTCGCCGCGGGGGCAGGCTCGGCGGCCGGGGGCGCGTGGGCAGGCTCCTCTTTGGGCTCGGGGCGACGCGCGGGACGGCCTCGCAGAGCTTTGGCCGCCGGGGCCGGGGTAGGTTGTGCCGGAGCCTTCTGGGCCGCGGTCGAGCGGTCCGCAGCCCGCTTCAGCTCGTGCGCACGGGTCCACTTGAACCGGTGGCCGACGCGGTGGAGGTGGAGCTGCTGCTTCCGGCAGGAGGAGGTGCAGAAGTGGTAGACAGTACCGTCCCGCTTCACGAACATCATGCCGGTGCCGGGCTCGATCTCCCGGGCGCAGAACGAACACTGACGCTTGATGACCATCGACGCCCTCGCCTTCCTACCGGACGGAGAGCTTGCGCGCCTCGCGCGCGGTCTCCCGAAGGATCAGGACATCTCCGAGGCGGATCGGTCCGGCCACGTTGCGGGTGATGATCTTGCCGCGGTCGCGTCCGGCAAGGACGCGGACCTTCACCTGGGTCGCCTCCCCGGCCATCCCGGTGCGGCCGACGAGCTCGACGACCTCGGCCGGCGAACCCTTCTCCTCCACCATCGACCGTTCCCTCCCGTCCGTCGGACCGAGAACTCGTCCGCCACTCCTACTTCTTCAGGTTCGGGTACGCGGCGGCGAGCTCCTCGAGGAGGGACTTCGCCTCGCCGGGTTCGACGACCGCGACGCTCGCCGCGGACTTCGAGAGACCCGCCGACTGGCCCAGCCTTTGCTTCTTCGGGACGTAGAGGTACGGGATCCGCTTCTCTTCGCACAGCATCGGAACGTGGACGAGGATCTCGACCGGGTCGACGTCCTCCGCCATGATCACGAGCTTTGCTTCGGAGCGTTCGCTCGACTTCGTCACTTCGTTCGTGCCGACTCGGATCTTTCCGGTCTCGCTCGCGACTTGCACGAGCTGGAGGGCCTTGTCGGCGAGCTCGTTCGGGGTCTCGAAACGCACGTAGATTGGTCGCGCCATTGTTCGTTCCTCGCGTCAGCGGAACCCCCGGTGTCGGGGGGTCCTCGGCTCACGGGTGGGGCCTCGTATTGGCCGCGATATTTAACGGTGCCCAGTCCGTGGCTCGTCCGTGCCCCGGACGTCGGAGAGGAACTCGAGCGTTCGATGCCACGCCACGGCCGCCGCATGGGGGTCGTAGCTCTCTCCGCCGGGGCGGTGGAAGGCATGACGCACTCCCGGAAACAGCTCGACCGAGACCCGTTTCTTCGCTCGGTTCGCCGCGGGGAGGAGCTCGGAGAGCGCCCACGAGGTGATCCGCTCGTCCTCCGAGGCGAGGATCATGAGGACCGGCCCGCGAAGGCCCTCGATGTCGGTCGCCCGAGCGATCCTCCCGTAGAAGTCGACCGAGAAGTCGAACGGTCGGTGGCATGCTCCCAGAAGGGCGTACCCACCTCCCATGCAGAATCCGAGGGTCCCCACCCGGGCCGGCCCCGCAAGCCGTGGAAGGAGCGCGACCCGCGCCGCCTCGAGCGTCTCGACGACGAACTCCTCGGTGAGCCCCTCCCGGAGCTGCATCCCCTCCTCGACGCTCGCCGGGACCCGACCGCCGAACAGGTCGACCGTGGCGCTCGGGACCCCGACCGCGACGAGCGCGTCTGCCACCGACTTGAGATATGGGCCTCGTCCGAAGATGTCGTGAACGAGGACGACGCCGAGAGTACCGCCCGAACCCGACAGCTCTGGTAGAACCTTGGTTGCGGGCACCTCTTCTCGACCGAACGTAGGGAGGACGCACCCGTTCAAGAGCTACCGGTCGATGCCGAAGGGGCTCCGAACGACGCGGGAGAGAGCTCGGGGTGCGCGGTGAAATGCCGCCGCGCCGGCTCGACCAGTCGGTCGAGCACTTCGACGACCGCGGACTTCAGGTCCTGCGGGTGGAGCGTTCCCCCGGTCCACGCAGCGTGGAACTGTGCCTCGGTCGCGAAGTCGAGCGGGCCTCCGTACTTCACCGGTCGCTCGACGTGGAGGCGTCCCTCCCACGGGAAGGCGATGTAGCGGACGACCTCGACGACCGGATTCCCCTCGGAGACCTTCGCGGGGCAGAACGCGTTCTGAACCCGCTCCGCGATCAGCGGCCTCTCCGCCGGGATCGGGATCCCGCTCGACGGGTCGGACTTCGACATCTTGTGCTCCACGACCCCATCGGTCGGGTTCATGCGGCCGCCTCCGTGGAGGGAGGAAAGGAGCGGGGTGTGGACCGCGGTCGGCACCGGCCAACGGTAGTGGTGTGCGACCTCCCTCGCGAGGACGTGGGCCCGACGCTGGTCCATCCCGCCGTAGGCGATCTCGACCGGGAGCTCGAAGATGTCCGCCCCCTGCATCGCGGGGTAGAAGAGGTGCGAGGTATCGAGGTTCGTCTCGTCCTCGCTCCGGCCCATGATTGACATCGCCCGCTTCGTTCGGGCGAGGCTCGTCGCCTTCGCGACGCGCACGACCCGTGCCCAGTAGTCGGACGAGCCAGTGAGCTCGTGCGACCAGCGGTAGCGGACCCGGTCCGACTGCGCGCCGAGGGCAGTGAACGTTTCCTGCATGTACCGCCCGGCGGCGGCAATGCGGGAAAGGTCCCCGCCGAGCTTGTCGTTGATCCACGCGTGCCAGTCGGCGAGGAAGACGGTCACGTCGCATCCCGCCTCCGCGAGGTCGAGAATCTTTCTCGTCGTG
>DASPTO010000096.1:0-2523 GCA_035623375.1 Thermoplasmata archaeon | reverse complement strand
ATGCTGCGTGAGGCGGGGGGAAAGAAGTGGCTCGTAATCCCCGGGCAACACCCGGTCGACCTCCTCGTACGTCCCGATCCCCGGGCCGGCGAGGTCGGCCCTCTTCTCCTGGGCGCTATCCGTCGCGACCATCACGCCTAGGGCGGAATGGGCGTGAATAAACTCGCCGTCAAGCCTGCTCGACACGTCGGGCTCCGAGACCCAAAAGGTCCGCCGCACGACGGTTCCCCTCGGGATCGACTCCTCCGAGAGCGCTCCCCGGGCCACTTCCCGTCCACGAGGATTTATCAAGGCGGGGACGGATGAACAGTCGGGGTCCCTCCCGGCGCACCTCTCATGGTCGAGTTTCCTCCGGAGTTCTCCACCACACCTCTCGGGTACTATGTGTGGAGCCGGAGCCCCCGCGCCGCTCACGTGCTCGCGTTCGCCATCGCGAAGTTCGCGGACCCGGCGTTCCGCTGGATCAGCGTCCGCGAGACGCGGGACGTCCCGGCGGAAGAGGAGCGCTGGGTCGAGCGACTCCTCCCCGAGGAGCAGATCCTGGAACCGGTCTCTCCCGCGGACATCGGCAAAGCCCCCCGGCTCGCGCGCAAGACGTTCGACTCGATGATCCGGACCGAAGGGGCCGGGGCCGAGCGGATCGCGCTCGACCATTTCTTCCTCCTCCCGCAGCGGCTGCAGGGGATCTTCGATGAGCCTCATCCCCACGCCGGACCTCGGGCGATCGTCGTCGCGAACACGAACCGGGTCCGCGATTTCTATCCGACGGACCCCGACCGCCTGCGCGTCTTCACCGAGGTCTTTCCTCGGGTCGGGTTCTCGATCATCACGACCTCGAGCCCGCCGCCGTTCCGGGGTCGCTACGGTTTCGACATCGTGCTCCGTCTCGATGTGGCGACCGCCTCGGATTGGCGAAATGCCCACGTGGTGGTCGAGAAGGGGACCCGGTCGGGAGAGTTCCAGACCGGTGCGACCCTCTCCTCCGAGCAGCTCCCGGGTTACCTCTCCGTCGGGGAATCGGTCGAGAAGCTGCCGAAGTAGCGCACCGTCGAGCGCGAGACTCGGATTCCGGTCTCTGCCTCGGTCCTCCGGGCGCTCCGACGAAGGGCATCGTCCGGGGGCTCACGCATCCGGTGGACCGTGAGCGAGCGGCTCGCGAGACCGTCTCCAGAGGACCGAATGTCTCAAATGCCGGTCCCGAGCCCATCTCCTCCGATGCGGGGGCTGTGGAGCGCGAGAAGCTCACAGGGCCGGGTCGACCGAGGTCCCCGATGATGGCCCCTCTGGCGGCGGACGTGATCTACGCCAAGGAGTGGCTCGCTCGCTTTCGGTCGCTCTTCGACCAGGAAGCCGCCGACCCGCGAACGGCGCTGGGTCTCTTCTACGAGCGGCACCGCCGATTCGTGCCGGTCGCCGGAGCCGTGGCCCCGAGTCGCCCCGAGTACACCTACGAGGAGTGGAACCGTACTTTCACCGCTTTCTTGGCCTCGCTGGCCCGGGACTTTGGTCTCGTGCAGACCGCCAGCTGGTCGGACGTCCCGCAGCTGATGTGGCTCTGGCACGGTCTCCCGGACCGGCCCGCCGTCGCGATCCGCGAGGTCAAGGTCGCCGGGGAGGCGATCGTTCGCGAAGAAGTCCCCTCGGTCGTAAAGTCAGGGGCATTGTTGACCGTACTCGTCGTGTACCCGGACTTCCCGTCGCCCGAGGGCGTCGGCTCGGTGGAGGAAGCGACCGAGCACTGGCGAAGGAGGGTCGCCGAGGAACTGGCGAACCTCGGCGTGACGCGCGAGTTCCTGCTCGCCACCATCAGTGCGTTCGACTGGGAGATCCCGGCGCCCTGGAAGGGCTTCGCGTGGCGCCCGAGCGACCGGTCGATGGCTCCCGTTCAGTGAGGGGGCGGCAGTTCCGACCGCTCGCTCCCTGGGGCCGTACCGGCGGGCGGAGCGAGTCGGATCCCGTACAGGATCTCCCCTCCCACGAGGGTCATCCGGCTGCGGAGTCCCCAGGCTCCCAACCCGCCTTCCCGAAATCCCAGCTCCTTCCGCTCCACAGGCCGGAATCCTCGAGAACGAAAGAGCGCGATTGACGCTTCGTTTTCCGCCTCGACCGCACCATAGGCGACCCGGAACCCGTTCCGACGGAAGATGGCGAGGGCATCGTCCAGCAGCCGCGCTCCCAGCCCTTCTCGGCGGCGGGAGGCGGCGGTCGCAAGGTAGTAGACGTAGCCGACCTCGGGGTCGAGTCGTTCGAGCACCGACACGGCGGCCACCTGACCCTCCCGGACGGCGGCGCGCACCCATGTCGCGGTGTGCAAGGTGCGCTTGGCATGCCAGCGGTAGATTCCCACAAACCCGTCTTTCAGCGCCGGCACCGCCCGCTCCCGGTCCTCGGCGGTGAGGTCGATCAGCTCGACCGCGGCGGCGGACCGGTTGGTGGGTGTGCTCGACGTGTCCCCGCCTTCTCCCATCCCCGTCACGTCGAGTTCGCGGGAGGAATCCGTTCGACCGACACGACCGCTCTCCG
>DASPTO010000095.1:0-5351 GCA_035623375.1 Thermoplasmata archaeon | reverse complement strand
CGTTCACCCACCCGGGAAACGCGAACGTGGAGTTCCACGCGGTGACGGTCCCCTGGATCGTGAAGTCGAGCTTCGCCCATGCGTTGAGTACGAGGACGTCCGTCGTCAGCGTGGAATTGTAGAAGGAGACGGTTCCACCGGCGAGGTCGAGGAACTGGTAGATGTGCGAGAGGCGCTCGAGGGGCGTCCCGTTATCCGAGACGAACTGGACGAACGAGAGGGTGACGTTTTGGACGATGAGTGTGCCGCCGGATTCCACGGTGATGTTGCCACCCTGGTAGTACGTGTGCGATCCGGGCGTCGGCGCAATCACGAACGTTTTTCCGGCGGGGACGATCAGGTCGCCATGAGTGTCCGGTGGCCCTGCCGCCGGCAGAGCACCCGATGAGGTGTGACTCACCGACGCGGCGCTGTGTCCGGAGGCGAGAACAGAGAGCCCTCCAAGGACCACGACAAGGACGACCACGACCGCGAAGATCGTGATTGAGATCGACCCGCGAGCTCGGCTCCCGACGCTCCCGGCCCGCTGGGGAGCAGACAATGTAAGGCTCACGAGCGAAGAAAGGCCGGCTTCTGGTATTTAACCATGCCTTCGCTCACCGGCGACCGAACGACTCCGAACCGGCCGGAGCGAGGCCGCGAACGGTCAGTCCGTCGGAGCCTCGACTACGATCTTGCCGAAGAGGTCGGGCGCATCAAACCGCCGGAACGCCTCGGGCGCGCGCTCGAATTCAAAGGTGGAGTCGACGACGGCGCGCAATCGACCTGCGGCGAGCTCCCCGTAGACCTCTTGGAACTCGCCTCGGGAAGACATCGTGCTACCCCGAACGGAGGCCTGGCGCCAGAAGAGGGTCCGGATGTCGAGCTCGACCGTCGGTCCTGAGCTCGCTCCGATCACTACCACCCGTCCAGCCCTTGCAAGAGCGCGAATCCCGCGAGATACGGTCGATTGGCCGACCGAGTCGAGCACGACGTCGACGCCCGACTTCCCGCTCCACTCCCACAGGACTCGGTCGAGCGGTCGCTCGTCCGAGTAGACGAGGAACGCATCGGCGCCGAGGGCCCTTGCTCGTTCCTCCTTCGCGGGAGAGCGCGACACGACGGCGACCGTCGCACCGAGCAGCTTTGCCACTTGGACCGCGGCCGTGGGAATCCCTCCTCCGGCGCCGACGATCGCGACCCGATCCCCCGGCCGGACCGCACCGACGGTCTTGAGCGCCCTCCAGGAGGTGAGGAAGACGAGGGGAGCAGCGGCGCCGTCGACGAACGACATCCGGTCCGGAAGGAGATGGACATTGCGACGGGGCACGACCACGAAATCCGTCACGGTTCCCTGGACGTGCTCTCCCAGGATGCGATAGTTCCGGCAGAGGGCCTCGTTTCCCGATTGGCACGCCGGACAAGTGCCGTCCCACATCCCCGGGTTGATCAGCACCTTGGCACCGTTCGAAAGGTCCGTGACGGTGCTGCCGACCCGGTCAACGACCCCGGAACCGTCGGAGCCAAGCACGTGAGGGAGAGCGATTGGAACGCCCGGAATCCCAGCGAGGGTGAACCGGTCGAGCCGGTTGAACGCCGCGGCGCGGACCCGAACCCGCACCTCATCGGGACCCGGCACCGGTTCGGGAACGTTCACGAAGGCAAGCTGTTCGAGACCGCCGTGCTGGGCGAAGCCGAACCCTCGCATCGTCGCTATCGGTCCTGACGAGCCCGCCAGCGGGTGCCGCCGGTGTCGTCCTCGAGTTCGACGCCGGCCGCCCTCAACTCATCGCGGATCCGGTCTGCCTCCGCGTAATCGCCGCGTGTGCGCGCCCTCGCCCGGGCCGCAAGTGCGACCGAAACGACGGACGCCCACGCCCCTTGTGAGCCGGAGGGGACTCGGGGGAACAGTCCGAGGACCTCCTCCCCCCAACGGTACGGACCCGCGAGTTCCTCGAGTGCCTCCCCCGAGTATCCCTCGAGTCGCGGAAGCTCCTCGACGAGGCGTCGCGTCCATCCAAAGAGGAGTGCGATCGCCTCGCGCGTGTTGAAGTCCTCCGCGAGCGCGGCATCGAGCCGGTCGACCAGGTCTTCGGCCTCCGCGGAGAGAGGGTCAGGAATCTCGGCGCCGGGCCGGTCGGAGCCGTCCCGCTCCAGGAGCTCATCGATCCGACCGGAGACAAGCGTGAGCCGCGCGTACGCTTCGCGAGCCTCCTCGAGGCTCTTTCCCGGGATGTACGCAAGCGGGCTCCGATAGTTCGCGTTCAGGTAGTAGAAGCGGAGTGGGCCCGCACCCACTGCGTCGATCGCCTCGGTGAGCGACGCGACGTTCCCGATCGACTTCGACATCTTCTCCTCCTCCATCAGGAGCATTCCGCCGTGCATCCAGTAGTTCGCGAACGGCGCGACCCCTGTGGTCGCTTCGGCGAGCGCCACCTCGGCCTCATGGTGGGGAAAGATCAGGTCGAGCCCGGCACCGTGCAGGTCGCATCGTTCGCCGAGCAGGCGGAGAATCATCGCGGTGTCCTCGACATGCCACCCCGGTCGCCCGGGCCCCCAAGGGCTCTCCCAGCTCGGTTCGCCGGGAGTCGTCGCCTTCCAGATCACGAAATCCTCAGGGGCTCGCTTTCGCGTATCGATCTCGAGGCGCGCCCCCGGCTTCAGCGCCTCGACACGCTGGCCCGAGAGCTTCCCGTACTCGGGGAATCTGGCGACGGAGAAGTAGACCGAACCATCGTCGGCGACGTAGGCGAATCCCTTCTCGACGAGCGTGTGAATCTGTCGAAGGATCTCGGGAACGTAGTCGGTCGCAAACGGGTAGTAGTCGACCGAACGAACGCCCAGAGCGTCCATCGACCGGCGGTACTCTTGGAAGTGCTGCTCGGCGAGTCCGAGCGGTTCGACCCCTTCCTCGGCAGCACGCGCGATCAGCTTGTCGTCCAGGTTCGTCACGTTCTGGACGTAGAAGAGACGGTAGCCCCACCGGCGAAGGGCGCGTGCGACGACGTCGAAGAAGACGAACGTGCGGCCATGCCCGATGTGTGCGGGGGCATACGGGGTGAGGCCGCAGACGTAGAGGCCGACCCGGGGCGGCGCAAGGGGGGCGAAGACTCGCGTGTCGCGTGTGCGAGTATCGTAGACGGTGAACCGTCTCATGGTTAGATTCCTCGGAGAGCGCGGACCACGTCCTCCGCGAGGTCGGAAGGATCCTCGATCCCGCATGAAAGACGGACGAGCCCGTCCGTCACGCCGTGCGCCTCTCGCTCTTTCCGGGGCACGCTCGCGTGGGTCATCGATGCCGGGTGGTCCACAAGCGACTCGACGCCTCCGAGGCTCTCGGCGAGGGTGAAGACTCGCAAACCCCTGAGGAACCGAAGGGCGGCTCTCCGGCCCCCTTCGACCTCTACGCTCACCATTCCACCGAATCCGCTCATCTGGCGCCGGGCGAGGGTATACTGGGGGTGAGAACGCAAGCCCGGATAGAGCACACGACGGACCCGAGAGCGACCCGAGAGCGCCTCGGCGACCGCGCGAGCGCTCTCCCCATGCGCTCGCATCCGGACCCCGAGCGTGTGGATGCCGCGAAGGGCCAGGAAGCAATCGAACGGGCTCGGGACCGCGCCGACCGCGTTCTGGAGCCATCGGAACTGCTCTCCCAGCGTTGGGTCCTTCACGACGAGCGCTCCCCCGATGATGTCCGAGTGGCCCCCGAGGTACTTGGTCGTGGAGTGAAGGACGATGTCGGCTCCCAGCTCGATCGGGCGCTGAAGGGCGGGAGTCGCGAAGGTGTTGTCTACGACAACGGTCGCGCCGGTCCTTCGGCCGAGGCGTACCGCACCCGCGATGTCGACCAGCTTGAGGAGGGGGTTCGTCGGGGTTTCGAGGTAGACCATGTCGGCGGGCGTAGCGAGGGCCGACCGGAGGTGCCCGAGCTCCGTCATGTCGATGAACTCGACCCGAAGGCCGAACTGTCGTCGGTGGTGCTCGAGAAGCCGGTACGTCCCGCCGTAGACGTCGTCGACGCAGACGACCCTTTTCCCACTCGGGACGGATTCGAGAAGGGTCGTGAGAGCGGCGAGCCCGGAGGCGAAGGCAAGTCCCGTGGAGCCTCCTTCGAGGCGAGCGATTGTCGTCTCGAGGACGGTCCGGGTCGGGTTTCCGGTTCGACCGTAGACGTATCCTTGGTTCTTGTTCGGAGCCGCTTGGCGGAACGTGCTCGAGAGGTAGATAGGGGTGTTTACGGCGCCGGTGAGCGGGTCGGCAGGTTGTCCGTCGTGCAGCAGCCGTGTATCAAACCGCATGGCTTCCCCCCTCCTCGGACAGGTATCCTACGAGGTCGTGCCGAGTGAGGACGCCGATGACAGTCCCGAGCGTCGGGTCCCGAACGACGAGCGACTTCTCCTCGCGAAGGGTTTTCAGAAGTTCTGCGACCGTCGCATCCGCGCTCACTTCGGGCAGCGGCTTGGACGGGACCATGCGCACGGAACGGTCGAGAACGGTCTCGTCGGTGAGTCCCCGTCGAAGCAGGTCGTCCTCCTCGACCCGCCCGACCTGGCGGCCGCCGGAAAGGATGGGAGCCTGGGAGATCCCGTGGCGCCGGAGGAGTTCGAGCGCATCGCGCACTACAGTGGTGGGCTCGACCGCAACGAGGGCGGGGGTCCCGGTTTTTCGGGCCAGTAGTTCACCCGCGGTCGCAGCAATTTCGAGCATCCCCTGTTCGCGCATCCAGTCGTCCGAGTAGACCTTCGTGAGGTAGCGGTCCCCAGAGTCCGGAAGGAGCACGACCACGGTACTGCCTTCGGGCACCGGCCGGCCGGAGAGCCACCGGATCGCTCCGACCACGGCCGACCCCGACGACCCCCCGACGAACAGTCCTTCCTCCTGAGTCAGACGGCGAGCCATCAGGAAAGACTCCTTGTCGCTCACCTCGACGAAGTCGTCCAGGTACTGGAAATGGATCGACTTCGGGATCATGTCCTCCCCGATCCCTTCCACGAGGTAAGGGACGGCTTTCCCCACCTCGTGAGTCCGAAAGTAGTTACCCAGGACGGACCCCTGAGGGTCGACGGCGACGATCCGCACGGCCGGACGATGCTCCTTGAAGTACCGACCGATCCCGCTCATCGTCCCACCCGTTCCGACCGTCCCGATGACGGCGGCGAGACCCTCCGGGACGTCCCGGTCGATCTCGGGAGCGGTCGTCCGATAGTGCGCCTCGGGGTTCCCTGCGTTCTCGTACTGGTTCGGGTAGAATGCTCCCGGGATCTCCTCGGACAGGCGACGGGCCACCGAATACATGCTCATCGGATGGTCCGGAGGAATCCCCGAAGGGGTCACGACGACCCGGGCGCCAAACGCACGAAGCATCCGGA
>DASPTO010000094.1:0-2459 GCA_035623375.1 Thermoplasmata archaeon | reverse complement strand
CCCGCCACCGAGGGACGGGGACGGGAGGGATGGACTGGTCGGGATTTGAACCCGAGGCCTCCGGTTTGCAAAACCGGCGATCTTCCGGACTGATCTACCAGCCCATCCTCCGTCGGAGGGAACGGCCGCCGTCTTATCCTTTCGGAGGCGCGGCGACCACGGACTCCCAGGCCCGGTCGAGCTTCGGAACGATCGGCCGTCGGCGCATCTCGACCGGGTCGACCCACTCCGCCTGCGTGTGCTCCCAGTCGAGGCGGACGTCGGTCCGCCGGGCCCGGAATCGAAACGGATGCACGACGAAGACCTGGGAGGCATCTCGCGAGAGCACCGGCGCTCCCTCGCTCAGGAGGTCGATGTCGTTCGCCGTGAGCCCGGTCTCCTCAAGGATCTCCTTGAACGCCTGCTCGAGCGGCGTGGGGGCCTCGAGGAAGCCGGAGACCCCTGCCCAGTGCCCCTGGAACGAACCGACCTTCGCCGACCGCTCGAGGAGGAGGATGCGGCCGTCCGCTTGCTCCAGGAACGAGGTCACTACGCCCACTTCGTCCACTCCCTCGATGTGGAACCGGCCGAGGGTGCCGTTCACCTCCACCGACTCCCCCTCCCGAAGCACGTCCCGGTCGACCCGGGCCACCGTCGGGATTCTCACCACTCGCCCGGTCTCCGAGGGGACACCGTCCAGCAACACACCGACCACTCCGCGCGGGAGCCGCTCTTTCGGCGGCCACCAGAGCGCGGGGAGCGAGAGAACCTCGGGCGCCGGCCTTCCCGAGCTCCAGGCGACGGGGTCCTCGACGAGGTGGACCGACCCCACGGCCCGGCCCCGATAGATTCCGAGCGCGGGTAGTGTCACGACTTCCCGAAAGGCGAGCCCGCTCTTCGCATTATGGGAGACGGCGTGAGCGGCCGACAAACGCCTTCTACTCGAGGGCGCGTCGGCGCGGCGTGCGGCTGAGCGCCTTCACGGTCGTCGACGAGTACCCGTCCGAGGAACGACGCGACCGTCTGCTCGAGGTCGTTCGGCTCGCGGAGACGGCGGAGGCCGCCGGCCTCTCGACCCTCTGGGTGGCCGAGCATCACTTCCACTCGGGCGGCGTTTCTCCGTCTCCTCCAGTGCTGCTCGCGGCCGCGGGGGCCCGGACCCGACGGCTCCGTTTCGGGGCGCTCGTAAGCGTCCTCCCCTTTCACCGACCGGTGGAGATCGCCGAGCAGTACGCCATGCTCGACCACCTCCTCGAGGGCCGCCTGAACCTCGGGGTCGGCAGCGGCTACATCCCGCTCGAGTTCGAAGGGTTCGGAGTCGACCCGGCGGAGAAGCGGGATCGCTTCGACCGCGCGCTCGAGACCGTGCTCGCGGCGTTCGAGGGGAACGAGGTCCGCGGAGATGAGCCGAAGGCCGTGCCGGTGCGAATCAACGTTCGTCCGGTCCAACGGCCGCACCCTCCGATCTGGATCGCGGTCCAGCGCCGGGAGGCGATCCCGTTCGTTGCCCACCGCGGCGCATCGCTCGCGCTGGTCCCCTACGCCACTCTCTCTTCGCAGGAGGAGCTCGCCGACGAGATTCGCGACTACCGGACCCATCTCCCATCGGGAAGCCGCGGCGAGGTGGCCGCCGCTCTCCACGTCTACGCCGGCCCACACCCTGACCGGGCACGACGGGCCCTCCAAAAGTACCTCGATGGCCGCCTCGCGACCCAGAGCGCGTTCTACCAGGAGAAGGTCCGGAAGGACCCTTCGCACGCAAACGCCGAGGCGATCGAGAACAGCGGCTGGGCGGTCTTCGGCTCGCCCCGAGAGGTCGCCGAGAAGCTCCGGACCTTCGGGTCGATGGGCGTGGACGAACTTCTCGGCATCTTCGACTTCGGAGGACTCCCGATCGAGGACGTCGAGGGGTCCGTTCGGGCTCTTGGCGCCGAGTTCGCCCCCGCCGCTCGGTCGGCCGAATCGACTTAACCCACCGGTTCATCGGTGTCGCGGAGCGATCCATGCCCGAGATCCTACCGGGAATCCACCTCGTGGAAGGAGTCGACCCGTCGCCGGACTTTTCGACCCACGTCTACCTCGTGAAAGAAAAGGGCGGCGCCTGGACGCTCATCGACACCGGCCTCCCGGGTGCGTCCACGGCCATTCTTGCCTACTTCGCGAAGCTCCAGATCGCGCCGACCTCGGTGAAGAAGGTCTTGATCACCCACCTTCACCGCGACCACGTGGGCTCGCTCAAGGTGATGCTCGAAAAGACCCACGCTCGGTCGTTCGCGCACTGGATCGAGGCGGCGTACATCGCCTGCGACCCGAAGTACGACGGTCCGGGGACCCCGCCGGCGGAACCCGTGATCGTCGACGAGGCGTTCAAGGACGGTGACCCGATCGATGCGGCGGGTGGGCTGATCGCCTACCATACCCCCGGTCACACGCCCGGGCACGTTTCGTTCTACCAGCCGGAGCGGAAGATTCTGTTCTCG
>DASPTO010000093.1:0-2997 GCA_035623375.1 Thermoplasmata archaeon | reverse complement strand
CCGCTACCGGAGTCTCGAAGAAACCGGCAGCTCACCTGAGGAATCCGCCGGCGCACGAAGCCGAAGGTCCCTCTCTTCCCAGTGCTCCCGCGCCGCCCATAGTCCCCGCCGGAGAAGCACTACCGGTGAGCACCGAACCCCTTCCCTCGCCGGCCACGGATGAGCAGCAGGTGGCCAAGCCCCGTCGGCGAGCTCCTCGGAAACGAAAGGCGCCGCCGGTTGTATCCGTGACGGTGGAACCGATTCCGCCTGGGGTGTTCGGTTCGCCCGAGGTGCCCCCCTCGACGACCGAGCGTCCGGAGGAAGACCGCGCTCCGGAGGATCCATGAGCGAAGAAACCGTCGACCAGAGAGTACCGACCGGAATCCCGGGACTTGACCGGATGCTGGGGGGCGGCCTCCGGGCAGGTCGGCCCTTCCTCGTGACGGGAGGGACTGGGAGTGGCAAGACGTTGCTCGGTCTCACGTTCCTGCTCGAGGGCGTGCGCCGCGGAGAGGAAGTCCTCCTGGTGGCCGTCGACGAGCCTCCGAGCGAGATTGTCGAGAACGTTCGCTCACTTGCCTGGGACCTCTCGTCGGTGAAGACGCTGGACGCGAACCCCGGGATGCGCGGAATCAAGCGCAACATGGCCGTTCAGGAGATCCGGGCGATGAGCGACCTCAAGTCGATGCGCGATGTCGCGGCGGATTCTAAGAAGCCGAGCGAAGCGGAAGACATCGCCATCCAGGGGATTCAGCTCAAGCTTCGACAGCAGATGGCGAACGTCCCGTTCCGACGGGTGCTCGTCGATTCGATCACCTCAATCCGACGGTTCGCGGTGAAGTCGTCGACCGACCCTCAGGCGGAGCGGACCGAGATCCAATCGCTGCTCCGGTTCCTTTCCGAGGCGGAGGCGACGACGTTGATTACCGCGACCCCGAGCGACCCGGGCATCCTCACGCCGGAGGAAGTGCTCACTCGCGGCGAGATCCTTCTCACGCGCAAGTGGGTCGGCGATCGCTCGGTTCGGCAGATCAAGATTGTCCGGATGCGCGGCACCGCGCATGACCCCGAACGACGGCCGTTCGCGATCACGTCGCAGGGGATCGTGCTCGGGTAGTGCGCGGGACGACCTCCTGCGCTGGCGACGCGCGGGCTACGGGAGCAGCGAGCGGTCTCGGGATAACCAGCGAGAGGCGGCTGCGCGGAGCCGTGGCGTCACGTAGACGCTGACTGCCCAATCGGCCGGTGGGCGTGCCGCAAGGGTGCGCCACGGGCTCGAGGATCGAAACGGGAATGTCGTCCGACCGTCGCGAAGGATCCGAACGCTCCCCCAGTCGTCATCTTCGCCGTCGTGAGGCTCGAGGCCCGCCAGGTCGATCAGGACGGTGGAGGGCTTCGACCCCAACCGCTCGGCGATCTCATTCTCGGTCGCACGTCGCTCTTCGGGATGGAGCAGCATTCGTCGCCACCGGGCCCGGGCGCTCGCGCCAAGTTCGCGCCAACCGAATGCTCGCTTGTACAGTTGGCGGGAAAGAAGACGTTCCGCGAGCTCTCGGCTGGCGCCGGAGCCGTGGACCAGCCCGGTGAGAAGCTCGCCGTCCGTCATCCGGAATTGGGCGCGAGCGACATCCGGGTAGCCGCCCTGCCGCTCGACCGCGGCCTGGGCCATCATCTCGGCAGCGCGGACGGTCTTGTGATAGTAGACCGTGGAGTACATGAGAGCCCGTCCGATGAGAAACCCCTCCACCGCGCTCCGACCCTTCTCGGCAAACACGAGATGGCCCCCCTGCTCTCGGATCGTCTCGATGAGCCGGCCGGCGTCCACCGCGCCATGAGCGACTCCCGTGTAGTGGGCGTCGCGCTGGAGATAGTCGATCCGGTCGGAGTCCACGGCCCCATGCAGGATCGACTTTTCGAGAGGGGGTGGCAGCCTTCCCCGGGCTCGGTCGACCAGGTTGGCGACGTCCCGAGGGCAGAGGCCGTGCCGCTCCAATACCGACGGAACTTCGACGCGATCGTGAGGCCAGGCCGGGTCGGATCCCTCGATGCGAGCGCGGGAGATCCCTTCGTGGCCCATCCCCAGGACCTCGACCATCGGGCCGTCGAGCGTGTGAGAGAATGGTCCGTGACCAAGGTCGTGAACGAGCGCGGCGGCCGATACCCGCTGGCGAGCCATCTCGCCGAGTCCCGCACGGTCGGCCATCTGGCCCGCGACCCAGAACGTGCCGAGAGAGTGTTCGAGCCGCGTGTGATTCGCCCCCGGGAATACAAGATGCGCGAAACCCGTCTGACGGACCCCCCACAGTCGTTGGAACTCGGCTGTCCCGATGAGTGCGAGGCTCAGACCATCCAGAAGGATCGTCCCGTGGACCGGGTCGAAGATCGATTTTCGTGCAGTTCGCGGATCCATCGGTCGTCTGGATGCGGCGCCCGCCTGACCTCAGGTCCGTACGGATGCCGTCGCGTCCGATTCGGCTCGAGGACGAACGTATTTATGACGTCACGGCCGTCCGAAGATGCGGATGCCGGACGGCGACACGACTGAGCCCGAAACGGGGACGTCGCCCCTCGAGGACGTCCGACGGCAGTTCCGGGCGGTCCAAGAGGCCGAGGGCCGTCCGGACCGTTCTCAGTACACGAATGCGCTCAAATCGTTCCTCGCCGCGGTCGAGCACCATAGGACCGACCTTTCGGGCGACACGGGCGAGGTCATCGGGATGCTCCACGAGGTCGCGATGGCATTCTACCGGACCTCCCAGCCTGACCTCGCCCGACGTGCTGCCGACCTTGGGCTCGAGTTCGCTCCGGGCGGCGCCTCCCTTCTCCACGACAAGGCGCTCATCCTCCTTGCCCAGAACGAGAACCTCCCCGAGGTGCTCTCGCTGGTGGACCGGGCACTCGAGGCAAACCCTCACGACAAGGGGCTGTGGGCGACCCGCGGCGATGCGCTGCGGCTCCTCGGCCGAACGGACGAAGCTGTCGAGGCGTATCTGAGGGCCCAGGACCTCGATGCCT
>DASPTO010000092.1:0-2212 GCA_035623375.1 Thermoplasmata archaeon | reverse complement strand
GACCTCCCCCTCCGAGGTGTCGAGCCACATCCGGTCGTAGGTGAAGTAGTCGGCGATGATCCCGCCGGCCTCGTCGATCGTCTGGAGCTCCATCGGCCTCGGCCCCGAAGTGCCGTCCGGCGCGCCGTAGCGGAAACGCATCTTCATCTCGACGAACTGGTTGAACTTCGTCGGGAGCGGGTATTTCGTCAGGATCCCCTGCTCGTCGCGCCCCGCGCTCAGTTCGACCCACAGCTTGCGCCGGTCCTCCATCGGGCGGTTCACGTAGTACCGGGTGGTCGTCTCGAGGCTCCCCTCGGGGTCCGTCGGGTCGGTCGTCTCGTACGTGGTCTCCTCGAGCGCCACATCGTTCTCGAGGTCGCCGTACAGCGGCAGGCTACCGTTGTCCGCGCGGGACGGGATGTACAGGATCGGAAGGTTGAGGCCGAAGTGACCAGACAGGAAGCGGAAGTAGGTGGTCTTCCCGGAAGCCGGGATGCCCACGACCGCGATGCGAGTCGCGTCGACCGAAGGCTTGGATTCGCGCTTCCCCGTCGTTCTGCGACGGGTCGTGACCTTGACCTCCGTCATTTCGCGCCCCTTACCGCATCTCCGCCAGGCATATTTCAATGAAGTCCAACGCGCCTTCCACGGTTGCGCCCTGGGTGGCGAGGTCGAGGCGCGCGTCCTGGAGGAGCGAGAAGACCTCCTCGACCGCGGCTTCGTGTTTGATCGCCGCGTCTTGGATGTCGCCTTCGCCGGCAAGCCGGGTGAGTTGGTAGGTGCCGCGGAGTTCCATTAGTTTCGCGAACAGGTCCATCAGCCGCTCCCGCACCTCCGGGTCCCCGTTCGTGAGGTGGTGCTCCGTCTCGTCGATGAACCGCACCAGGGTCTCGGTCTCCTTGTCGTTCTGCATCCGGGCCTGAAGGACCGCGAGGCGTCGCAGGATCGGCGCCTGGGTCGCGGCGGGAAGCTTTTCGGCCTCGGTCCACGCCTGGAGGAGCGCGCGCGCCGCTTCCACCACCGCTCTGCGCGCGTACTGGATTCGCGCCTCCCAATAGAGCCGGGTCACGGCCGGTAGGAAACCCTGCGTCTTCTGAATGAGGTCGAGCGCCTGGTCGAGCTGTCCGGCGAGGTACGCCGCGACGACCTCTCCGAGCGGCCCGTACCGCTCCTTGAGGTACGCGGGGGGACCGCCGGGGCTGGTCGCGAGAAAGTCGACCTCGATCTCGGGGGATTCGGTATACGCGGAAGAGTCGGGACCCCTCGACGGGGCCGGCGTCGCGTTCTTGATGCGGGCGACGGTGGCGTGCTGCTGAGGCTCCTTGAGCGCCCGAGCGGCGTTCGCGGCGTGGCGCGCGAGTTCCTCCGGGTGCAGTTCCTCGATCGGTCGGTCGTCCTCGTATCCCACGTCGACGAAGGCGTTGACCATCTGGGCGAACAGCTGCGAGCCCGTCGTGACCAGCTGGAAGCTGAACGCCGGTGGGAGCCCCAGTTCCTGCGCCCGCTGGGACATCTGCCCCACGAACTGGTTCATCCGGCCGGTGTCGACGCCCTTGTCCCGTTCGTCGCCGTTGCCGATCCCGATGATCTGGAGCGTGAGCCGGGAGTGGGCGGGGAGGGCGTACGGCACCAGGTCGACCTTACCGTTGGGGACCTTGGTGGCCGGGTCCGTGCGCACGTCGAAGCGGGTCGACGCGTTGTCCCAGCCGTCGGTCACCAGGACGAGGTTCCCCTGGACACCGGCGGTGCCCATCCGGAGGAGGTCGGCGCCCACACCGATGGCGTCCCAGATGGCCGACCGACCGCTCGGGGTGAGCAGCGAGATCAGGTTCTCGATGTACGGAAGGTTCTCCCGGTGAATCTCCCCGAGAGGAACGGGCACCCGGACGGTTTCGGTGAACGTCACGAGACCGAACAGGTTCCCGCTGGTCGCGGCGTCCTGGAGGATCCGGAACACCGCGGTTCGCGCGACCTCGATCTTCTGGCGCTCCGGCCCCGAACCCTGTGGGTCGGGGAGCGGAGCGAACATGCTCTTCGAGAGATCGAGCAGAAGGACGTTCCGTTCGCGAGACGGTGGCGTCGGTGTTTCCTGTCCGTCGTTCTCCATGGCGTGCAGTGCCCCGTGACGAGAGGAGGGTCCCTAGTTCCCGTCCCGAAAGCCCCCCCGGGCGGCTTCGCGCTCAGGCACGCATGAAATTACCTCGGCTAGGGTATTTGTGCGTATCGCCGG
>DASPTO010000091.1:0-2830 GCA_035623375.1 Thermoplasmata archaeon | reverse complement strand
TGGATGACGCCCGAGGGGCCCTCCTCGCGAAGTTTGCGGAAGGTCGCCCGGACCTTGAGGCCGATCGTCACCGCCTCGGGTTCGAGGTCGACGATCTGACCCGTTAGGACGGGTCCTTCCGGTGTCCGGACGAGGCCGAGGGCGTACGGCACCTGCATGTCGAACCCTTCGGCCGCCTCGTGGACGATGGTGAACGAGATCACCTCGCCCTCCCCCGAGAGCTGGAACGGCACCATCTTCTCGATCGACTGCCGGTGGCTGGTGCATTCGGGGCAGACCGAACGGGGTGGGAAGTAGACCGTGCCGCAGACCGTGCACTTCGAGCCGCCGAGGTTGTAACGTCGGGGCGTTTCGCGCCAGAATCGTGCGATCGACATGGTTCGCTCCTAGGCGGCCCTCTCGAGGATGTGCACGACCGTGGTCGCGCCCGTGCCACCGACATCCTGCGCAAGCCCGACGGTCGCTCCGGCGACCTGCCGCTCCTTCGCCTGCTCGCGCAACTGCCGCACGATCTCGACGACCTGGGCGACACCGACCGCGCCGAACGGCCGCCCCTGCGCTTTCAGACCTCCCGAAGTATTGACCACCGTCTTCCCGCCCGGGCCGAACCGCCCGCTCTCGAACTCTGGACCGGCTCGTCCCTTCTCGGTGAAGCCGAGGTCCTCGAGCGAAACGAGGGCGCTGATGGTGTAGGCGTCGTGGATCTCGGCGACCTGGATGTCCGATGGCGCTCGCCGCGCCTGTTCGAACGCTCGTTGGCCTGCCACGACCGTCGAATCGAGCCGGGTGATTTCCCGACGCTGATGGAGGGCCATCGTGTCGCACGCCACTTGGCTCGCCGCGATGCGGATCGGCGTGTCGGTGTGCTTTCGAGCGGATTCGAGCGGCCCGAGCACGACCGCCGCCGCCCCGTCGGAGAGCGGGGCACAGTCGAGCATTCCGAGCGGCTCTGCGACCGGGCTGGCCCCGAGGACCTGCTCCACTGTGATCTTGTTTCGGAAATGCGCGTTCGGGTTCTTCGACCCCATCTCGTGCGAGTGGACGGCGACGCGAGCAAGTTGCTCGCGCGTCGTTCCGAAATCGTGCATGTGCCGTCGGGCGACGAGGGCCCAGAGCGCCGGGAGGGTCGCGCCGAAGACGACCTCCCACTCTTGGTCCGCGGCGGAACTCGTGATCCGCTGCCCCGTCTCATCGGGAACGTCGGTGAGCTTCTCCGCCCCGCCGACGACCACGTAGTCGTAGAGCCCGCTCGCCACCGCGAGATATCCCTGGTGGAGGGCTAGCGCGCCGGAGGCGCCCCCGCCCTCGACCCGGACCGCGGGCAGATGGCGGTGGCCGAGACCCGTCGCGTCCAGGATGAGGGGGGCGATGTGCTCCTGCTCGATCAGTGCGCCCGACGCCATGTTCCCGAGGAACAGGCCATCGAGGTCGGTCGAGGAGAGCTTCGCGTCCACGAGCGCCTGGAGTCCGGCCTGGATCCCGAGTTCCCGGAACGAGCGGTCCCAAAGTTCACCGAACTTCGTTTGGCCCACGCCGAGGACCGCGACGTCGCGCATCGTTAGTCCCCTCCCATGAAGATCTTCCCGCGCACCTTCGCGTACGTGGCGTACGTGATCTCATCGCCGTGCTCGAGGAAGTACTCGACGGGCCGCCCGTAGCCTTTCTCGTACGTCGCGAGTTCCTCGGTCGTCTCGAGGTCGAACGCGTCCGACCCCGCGCCCGAACCATACCCGACCACGAGGACCTTTTCGTGCGGCCCCGAGTGGTCGAGGACGTTCGCGAGTCCGAGCAGCGCGGCGGCGGAGTAGGTGTTCCCGATCGCGGGTGTGACGAGGCCGTAGCGCATCTGCGTGTCCGAGAATCCAAGCTGCTTCCCCACGCGCTGGGGGAACTTCCCGTTCGGTTGGTGGAAGACGACGTGGCCGTAGTCCTTCGGGGTGGTTCCGGCGAGTTCCATGATTCGGCGCGCGCATTCCGTCACGTGGCGGAAGTAGGCGGGCTCCCCCGTGAATCGTCCGCCGTGGCTCGGGTACTTCTGCCCTTCACGGCGCCAGAAGTCCGGAGTGTCGGTAGTGTACGAGGCGGTGTGGTTGACGCGGCAGATCACGTGTTCCTTGCCAATCACGAACGCCGCTCCGCCGGCGCTCGCGGAGTATTCGAGCGCGTCCCCCGGGGCGCCTTGGGAGGTGTCCGTGCCGATCGCCACTCCGTAGCGGATCATTCCGGAGCCGACGAGGCCGAGGCAGGTCTGGATCGCCGCCGTTCCCGCCTTGCACGCGAACTCGAAGTCGGCCGCCGTGAGGTTGGGGGTCGCTCCGACCGCCTGGGCGACGACGGTCGCGGTCGGTTTGACGGCGTACGGATGGGACTCCGAGCCGACGTAGAGGGCCCCGATCTGCTGCGGGTCGATGGCGCCGCGGACGAGCGCCGTTCGAAGCGCCTCCGTCGAGATCGTGATCGTGTCCTCGTCCGGGTCGGGGACGCTCTTGCGTCGAACGTTCAATCCGAGGCCCATGGCCTCGCCGTCGACACCCCACACGCGTCCGATCTCCGCGGGAGTGATCCGGTGGCGGGGCACGTACGCTCCGTAGCTTACGATTCCTGCTTCCATTGGTGGTTCCTCTCTCCTGATTTCAACGAAGGTCTAGAGTTCCTCGAGCCGTTCGAGCACCGCCGGCGCGTTCAGCGCCGTCGTGAGGAGCGGGATGTTCTCCACCTCCGAAAGGCGGATCGCGAGCGGGTCGACCCGCCCGGGGTTCGCGAAGAAGACCGCCGCGGGCTTCATCGGGTGGGCCCGGATCGCCACCATCGGCGACCGACCGTACTTCAC
>DASPTO010000090.1:0-15563 GCA_035623375.1 Thermoplasmata archaeon | reverse complement strand
AAACCCCTGTTCGCCGAGCCGTCGGAAGACGTCCCGCGGGAAGTAGTCCTCCCGGTCCATCCGCTCGGCAACGGGGGCGATCTCCTTCCGAGCGAAGTGGCGAGCGGCCTCCCGAAGGTCGAGGTCCTCCTGGGAGAGAGCGAGGTCCATGCCCTGGCGACGATGCCGAAGGCAATACGCTTGTTGGAGGGTCTACGACCTACGAACGTGGGACTTTGCCCGCACGATTCCGATGTGGAGCCGCCACTCGGGCCGGCGATGCAGGGCGTCGGAGCGGAAGTGCGCTCCCCGGCTCTCGGTCCGCGTGAGAGCGGAGCGGGCGATCAGCGCGGCGGTAAGCACTGCGTTCGCGACCGGTCCCGGAGGAGCACCCCCCTCGGGTGGCTCCGTCTGACGGCCCAGGTCCCCGAGCTCACGAAGCGCCGCCCGGAGGCCCTTTCCCGTGCGGGTGATCCCCACGTCCTCCCAGAGGATATCCCGAACCCGCTCGAACGCTCGGGGCAGGTCGGCGCGTCCGCTCCCCGGGGGCCAGCGGAACCGGACGAGTCGACCCGGAACCGGGACGCGCCCCGGCACCGGGTGGACCAGCTGACGCGCGACCCGCTCCCCAAATACGAGACCCTCGAGAAGGGAGTTGCTCGCCAGACGATTCGCTCCGTGAACGCCGGTCGCGGCGACCTCGCCGCATGCGTAGACGCCTCGGAGGCTCGTCCGACCTTCCAGGTCGGTCGTGACGCCTCCCATCATGTAGTGCGCGACGGGAGTGACCGGGATCCAGTCGCGGGACGGGTCGAGGCCGTACGTCGCGAGGAACCGACAGATCGAGGGGAACCGTGCAAAGAACCGGTCCCGGGGGATTCCCGTTGCATCGAGATAGACGCAGGGGTGCCCCGAGCGCTCGATCTCGCGTTCGACGGCCCGAGCGACGATATCTCGCGGGGCGAGCTCCGCGTCCCGGTGCTGGCCCACAAGGAACCGCTCCCCGGCCTCGTTTCGGAGGACGGCGCCTTCCCCGCGAACCGCCTCCGTGATGAGATACCGGGGGGCTCCCTCCCGCCAGAAGACGGTGGGATGGAACTGGATGAATTCCATGTCGGTGAGCAGCGCACCGGCCCGGAAGGCGATCGCGACGCCCTCCCCGGTGGCGACCGAGGGGTTCGAGCTCTGTCGGTAGAGACTACCGGCTCCCCCGGTGGCGAGGACGAGCGCGTCCGTCTCCACCTCCTCGAAGCTTCGACCACGGTCGCGAGATACGACGGCGATGACCCCGTTGCGGTCGGAGGTTCGGAATGAACGAAGAGCGGTTCGCTCCCGGACCTCGATCCCCGCGTCCAGAACACGCCGTTTCAGGGTCTCCTCAATCGAGAGGCCGGTCGCGTCCCCCCCGGCATGGAGGATCCGGGCACGAGAATGTGCGGCCTCCCGTCCGAGGGCGATTTGACCCTCGATGGTATCGAACGGTACCCCGTACCGGACGAGGTCCGCGATTCGAGCCGGTGCCTCGGAGGTCAGCGCCTTGGCGGCCGCCCGGTCCACGAGTCCGGCCCCCGCTCGCAACGTGTCCTGAAGATGGAGCGCAGGAGAGTCGTCCGGCCCGATTGCGGAAGCGATTCCACCCTGTGCGTAGCGGGTGTTGGCCTCTTCGAGACGAGCCTTTGTGATCAGGGTCGGATGAAGTCCGAGCTCGCGGCATCGGAGGGCGACGTACAGACCCGCGATGCCGGTCCCAACGACCAAGGGCCGCACTTCGTCGTCGCGCACGGCGCCCGAAGAGCCGGACGCGGGGTATAGCAGCTTTGGCCGGAGGGGGGCCATCGTATACTTTTCCGTCTTCCGGGATTCGTGGCCGGTCCTGAGACGAGCCGTGATCTCCCGTGGGAAGCGGTCATCCGTATCCGAGATGACCCCCCGCTGGAGGCGGAACTCCTCTCACGGCTCGAACGAACGACGGGTCCGCGCGCAGTCGGGGTCACGGACCTCGTTTCTCTGCGACCCGCGTTCTACCGGTTGGTCGGACCTCCGGTGGCCCTGCCGGCAGCACGACAAGCACGGATTGACCAGGGACGTACGTTGCACCTCATGCTCGGCGCCCGGCTGGCGGGAGAGGGAACCCTGGAAGCTCGCGTCCGCCGCGATGGCCTCGTCGGTCGGATCGACCTTCTTGCAGACGTGCCGGTCGAGGTGAAGACCGCCACCCAGTCGGTCGAGCCCTCCGGACTCGTCGCGGAACGGCCGGAGCACGTCGAACAGCTCGGGATGTATTGCGCCCTTCTCCAACGACCTGTTGGTCGGCTGCTCACGCTGGTGGGAGAACCGGGACGTGTTCAGGACGTTCAGGCGCTCGACATCTCGTTTGGCTCCACGGAGAGGATCCTTCTCGAGATGAGCCGCCGCGCGGACCTCCTGAGGGCTGCGTGGGCGGCAAAGAGCGTCGAGGGACTGCCGCGGTGTCCGTGGTTCGGTCGGGGGTGCGAGTTCGCGGACGCCGGCGTCTGCTCGTGCAACGGGAACGAACCGAGAAGCGTCCCGATCCCGGAGGAGGTCATCCGAGTCGTCCCTCGGAACGACGTACGGGAACGCATCCTCTCCGACCTGTCGAAACCCTTCTCTCTCGACGAGAGCGGGCCGATGTGGCGATTCCGGGAAATCCTCTACCCGAGGCGCGCCTACTTCGAGCGAACCTCGCCGGAGCCTGAGGCTCTCTCCGAGCGAGAGGTATCCCTCGAAAAGGACCTCTATGCTCGACTGAGCGAAACCCTCGAAAGCGGCCCCGCCGGAGAGGTCGCGCTCGTCCCCTCTCGCGCCACGGAGCCGGTGGAAGAGGTCACGGGGTTCCGTGGGCGACCCCTTTTGGTCCGCACCTCGAGGGCCTGGCAGCGGTATCGAGCCGAGGAGCTCGTGCCTCGGGCTCCCCAGTACGCGCTCGAGCTGGGGCTACGGTGCGCGCTAACGGGCACCAACTCTGGGTACCTTGTCCTCGGCTACGAGCGGGCCGGCACAGACCGGGACCGCCTCCAGCTCTTCACGGCCCAGTTCGACACCGTCACCCCGTTCTCGCGCCTTCTCCGAGAGCGGACGCGGGCCCTCGCGGATGCCCTGCGGGACCACGCTCCCGCGACCCTCGTGCCCTGCCCGGATTGGATGGTTGCGGATTGCCCCTACCGATCCGAATGCGGCTGCGGAGTGTCGCCGACGCGCGTGACGCGGTAGATCCTCGACCGAGCGATCGGCTCGAGGCGGAACTCTCGGTAGAGCCGCAGGGCAGGCTCGTTCGCCGCCGTCACCCAGAGATGGACCTTCTCGTAGCCTAGGGCCCAAAGGGCCCGGAGACCCCATCGGAAGAGGAACCGACCGTATCCCTTCCGCCGGAACTCAGGGTCGACCATGAAGCTCACGAGGATTCCTTTGCGAGGGGAGCGCTCCGCCGAAAGGATCGCGCCGACGAGCTGAGGTGGGTCGGGGCGGTACAGCGCCGTCGAGGCTTCCTCGAGAAATCGCCCGAGACTTCCTTCGAGAAGCGCCGCGGTCACCCGTCGGTACTCCTCAATCCGATTCCCGATCAGAAGCTCGTCCGCGCTGCCCTGGACAGACCGATGATCGAGGTCGGCGAGCGCATCGACGGTCACGGCACGGATTGGGACGAGTTTGAGGCCATCCGGCACGGGCCCGGGCGTCTGCCCATCGTCCGCGCCGAGGGACCGCTCCATCCCCAACCGTTCGATCACGCTCGCTCCCGGTCGTCCCGAAAGGCGGCCGAGGAGCTCCTGCTCGTGGACGGGAGAGAGGCCGGTGAACCCGATGCTCACGGAGTGAATGGAGCCCGGAAGCTTGGTCACGAGCACGTCCGTAAGACATTCCGCGCGGTCGATGGCTCCTGCGGCCTCGCTCGCATGGACGTGTCCGTAGGCTTCGGGGCCGCTCGTCGAGTAGAAGGCCAGCCCCGCGCCCGCCGTGGGGGGGTAGTACCAGCCCAGGGTCGCACCGGACCGAAGGTCTTCGGCGGTCCTTTCGACCCAGTCTCCGGCGGGCGACTCGTCTCGAGCGAGAAGGGACTTGCGTACCTCCTGGACGAGCTCCAGGAGGTCGTCGATCCGCGCCCCGCGGGCCGGGAGTGGGTCGGTCACGGCACGGTCCCGAGAGCGCCTACCCCGCTACGAGACGCTGAAGAATCTGCGCGATGTCCGGAGCGACCGAGGCCTTCTCGGCCGGATTCCCGAGCGTGTCGGTGGAGTAGACGTCCCCGACGACGGCCTTGATCCGCTCGAAGGCGTCCTTGAGGAAGAGGCCGTGCGTGCAGGCGGCGCTGATCCCGGCTGCCCCCTGCTTCTTGAGGAGCTTGGCAGCCTCGACGATCGTTCCGCCGGTCGAGATGACGTCGTCGATCAGCGCGACGTGCATCCCCTCGACCGGGACTGGGAGCGAGGGCGGGAGGGCGAGCTCGACGTGCTCGCTATCGATTCGCCGCTTCTCGAGCGCGAACCAGGGCTTGTCGAGAAGCTGAGCCATCCGTCGCACGCGGTCCACACCCCCTTTGTCGGGAGAGACGAGGATGTCGAGCGGGCGCTCCCGCAACAGCCGGGCGATTGCTGGGATCCCGCTCGCCTCGAACGCTGGTTTCGTGAATTGCGTCAGCGTCTGCGATGAGTGCAGGTCGACCGTGACGACGGCGTCGGCATCGAACTCAATGTGTCGACACATTGTCCGGGCGCTCACGGGCTCCCCGGGGAAAAACCGTCGGTCCTGCCGAGCGTAGCCGAAATAGGGCACGACCACGAACGAGCGTCGAGCCCCGGCCTCGCGCACCGCGTCCTCGAGCAGAAGGAGCTCCAGGACGTCGCTGTCGGTCCGGGTCGACTGGACCAGAACGACATCTTCTCCCTCGAGCCGGCCTCCGATCCGCACGTAGAGTTCGTCGTCCGGGAACCGCTTCGTGAACGGGATCCCGAACGGAACGTTCCCGAGTTCTCGCGAGATCCGCTCGGCGAGAGCGGTGGACGCGGTTCCCCCAATGACGTGCATCGTCCCTACGAGGGCCGGGACCCGGGTTGGGACTATAACATTGTGCGACGAGACCGGCCCTTCGGGGAGGTTCCCTCCGAACGCCTCTGCCCGTCGAGAGTGGCGGCCGCGTCCTCAGACCTTACAGCTCGTCGCTCGAATCCCGATGCTTGGAGCTCCGTTCGGCTCGCCGAACCTGAGGTTTCGGCCGGCCCCGGTGGCCGGGCGGCGCGTGGGTCGGCGGCGGCCGAGTTCGCCGTCGCCGGTGTTCTTCTCGCCCCTTCTCCTCTTCATCCTCGTCGGAGGGCCGTCCCCGAAGGCGATTCCAGAATCGATGCGGGAGCGATTCGGAGGGTGGCTTGGCCTCCTCTTCGGCGCGGTGTTCTTCCTCGATCTCGCGGCGCAGGGGAGTCTCGATCCCCTCGCGACGGAGGGCATAGTGGATTGCGAAAGCGATCAGGATGGCCACGACGATCGTGAGGCCCATGAATTGCCAGGATTGCGGAGGCACCTCCCCCGCCTGTCCCTGGAGCAATAGCTTCAACGATCCGAACCAGGGGATCATCCCTCGTGCCACCCCGATGATCCACCCGGGCTCCACGAGCTCGCTGTGAGACGTTCCCGCTCCCTGCTGGTCCGGAACCGGGTTGGCGTCGCCCATGGTCACGAATCCGGAATGGGCTCCGAGGGTCGCCGGCAAGAGGAGGAGGGTGATGTTGACCGAATCCCAACCGACGTCGATGAGCCGGAGCTCCCCGGTCAGGTGGGTGTACCCGCAGTTCGGCTGTCCGTTGAGCGTCGTGTTCGAGGTCCAGTAGACCGCACCAGGTTCGTTGCCGCACGGAAGCCCGGCGAGGTCGGTGGCGTTGTACGATCCCTGGCCCTGAGGGTCCCAGTCGAGGTAGAGGATCGCTCGGTGGATGATCGGAGTGGAACCCTGTCCGTTGGGCCAGAAGAGAATGACGTCCCCATACTCTCCATACGTGGAGTATCCGGTCTGAAGACCACTCACATAGGGAGTGATCGAGGTTTGGGGGACCTTCTGAGCCAAGACCAGGTCGCCGGTATTGATCAGCCCGAGTTGGTCGGACGGTCCGTGCTGCATGCTGTCCGACTCCACGACGTAAATCGGGGGCCAGTTCTGGGTGTACGCGTAGAGTGAGACGAGCAACACGACGATGATTGCGAGAGCGACCAGGGGTTCGAAGAAGAGCGAATCCCGTGCGCGCCAGAACACGGGAGGCTTTCGCCAGGACTTCGCGACAGCCGAGCCCGTGGGCTCTTCCTCATCCTCCTCTGCCTCCTCCTGAGACGCCTTCCAGCGCTGAATAGGGGCGGGTCTCTTCCGATGCGCATTTCGACGGGGAGGGGAGCGGGGACGTCGACGAGGCGGCGCCTCCTCCTCTTCCTCGTCGTCCTCCTCATCCTCCCCGTCGACCTCGTCCTCGTCATCGGTGTCGTCGGCTTGAGACGACCGAGAAGAGGTGGTCCGTCGCATCGACCGCGGCTCTCCGGCGAACCCCTTAACCCTTCGTTTCCACCCGAACGGTGCATAGGGGGCCACTCCCTCTCAGAACCGACTCTTTTCCGAGAGAACTCTTATGGGCGGTGAGCCCCAACGGCGACCGTCGGGCGTTCCGTGACGAGGATGTGGAGGACGGAGGCGTTCGCACGCCGGGTCCGGGAGGTTGCGATATAGATGCGAGGAACAGAGTGTCGGCCTCGAGAGGGTCGGGCGCACGGCGATCGGCACGGGTTGGTCCGGCGTTCGTCCCCGGTCGGCTCGGTCGAGTAGGTCGCGATGTCACTCGTCCCTCCGGGCCCCGGAGACCACCCTCTCACGCTCCTAACCCCGGCATTCTACGTCCTCTCGGCCACCTTTGGGCTGTTCGTGCTGATGCTGCTCCTGCTCTGGCATTTCTATCCGAATCGCAAGCGAGGATTCGAAGGGTATCTCGACGCTGCCGGCGTGAGCTTGGCCTTCCTCGCGTTCGGCGTTCTTCTGGTCGTTCTGCTCTCGACGCGCGACCCGAGAGGTAACGATACCGCCTATGCTCTGTATGAGACGATCCTCACCGGATACTGGCTCGCGTTCGCGATTCCGGTCGTCACGGTCGGAAGCTCCGTGCAGGCTCGGTCGAGGGGCACGATCCGCTGGCTGGTGCCTTCGATGGTGATCGCGGTCGCGATGTTCTTCGCGCTCTTCGCGTACTATTACTTCGCGGTCCCGTGAATCGCACGCCCGCTTCGTCTAGTCGCGCTCGTCAGGGGGAAGCAGGTCGGGGATGCCATCCGAGATCGGATAGTCGACCTTGCACTTTGCGCACGTCAACGTCCCCTCCACGATCTCCCCCCGCTCCGTCTTCCGCGTGGTCAACGTGAGCTCCCCCCGGCAGACCGGACATCGCAGAATCTCGAGAAGGTCGCGCTTCACTTTGCCACCCCTTCCACGATCCCGTAGCCGATGAGGCGCCACGCGTTCAGCTTCCGCGAGATCGCGACACGGCTTCCGGGGAAAACCGTGACGGCGCGATTGAGCGAGAGCTCGAGGTCGTCACCGCGAGCGCTCGTTACTTTCCCGGCCGCGATCGTCGTCCCTACGGTGACTGCCAGCATCTCGCTCGTCCGGATCTTCTCGACCTTGATTTCTCTCTGTGCGCCGAGAACCCGGTCGAGAAGGGTGGCATGAAGGCGGATCTTCTGGCTCACCGGAGGAAGGGTCCCCGCAGTACCGACGAGACGACCCGTAAGGCCGTCTCCCTTCGCGAGGGCCGGGTCGAGGCTCGTCCCGATGGCGGCAAGACCACCCGGCCGGAGCTCTTCCCACTCCTGACCCCCCGACACGATCGAGGTGATCTTGGTCGTGAGGGACTCCGAGCGCTCGGCGGCGGGTCCTATGGGTCCGGGCCGAATCTCGATCTCCTCTCCTAGACTGAGCCGTCCCTGGAGGAGGGACCCTCCAAGGACTCCCCCCCGGAGCCCGGCGGGACGGGTGCCCGGGCGGTTGATGTCGAACGACCGTGCGACGTACATCAGGGGAGGCTTCTTCGGGTCCCGGACGGGGGTGGGGATCGTCTTCTCGATCGCTTCGATCAGAGCGTCGATGTTCACCCGGTGGTTGGCGCTCACCGGGATGATCGGAGCACCGGCAATCGGAGTCCCCTTAAGGAACTCGGCGATCTCCCGGTAGTTCGCCTCCGCTTCCTCCACCGAGAGGAGGTCGATCTTGTTCTGAACAACCACGACCTTGTGAACACCGATGATGTCGAGGGCGTAGAGGTGTTCCCGGGTCTGGGGCTGGGGACAGTGCTCGTTCGCGGCGACCAGTAGGAGCGCGCCGTCCATGATTGCCGCTCCCGACAGCATGGTCGCCATCAGAGTCTCGTGCCCCGGGGCGTCCACGAACGAGACGGCCCGGAGAAACTTCGCTTCGCCTCCGCACGACGGCATGTTGGCGAGGTGGAGTAGCCGGACGGCTCGGGACAGTTTGGGCACTTGTAGAACGCCGCGTCCGCGTACCCGAGCTTGATCGAGATCCCGCGCTTCAGCTCCTCGGAGTGGCGGTCGGTCCACTCCCCGGTGAGGGCCTGGGTGAGCGTGGTCTTCCCGTGATCGACGTGACCGACCAGGCCGATGTTCACTTCGGGCTGACGAGGAACCTTCATGCCGCCGCGAACAGCTCCGCGAGAGGCTTGGTGCCTTTCTGCTCGACGACCAGGTTGATCTGGACAGTGTCCTCGCTGATCGTGTTACCGCGGAACGTTCGACGCCGACGCATCCCCTTCCGAGGGGCCTCGAAGCCGAAGCCGTCCCCGACGTAGAGGCGAGTCTGACGAGCGCCCGGGAGGTCCGGACGGAGGGGGAAGCCGCTTTTGTCGGTCCCTCCGGTGATCCGGAACGTGTAGCCCGTCGCTCCGATGAGCTCGCCTCCGACAGCCTCTCCAATCTTCTTCCCGAGGAAGCCGGCCGCCTGCGGGTCTCCTACCGTACGCGCGATCGATTTCTCGCGCTCGGCAATGACGAGCTTGTACTCTACCATCCGGTCCTCAAGAGGCGAGTCCGCGCCAGTGGGGGAGCATTTAAAAGCCTATCCGAAAAGAGGGACCTCGACTGCGCGTTTGGAGACGGGCCGGACGCCGAGCCGCTTCGCCGGAGCGGTGCTCATGGCGTGCGCTTACCCATCTCCCGAACGACCGACGCGTTCCCCGTTCCCGCCTTCGCCGCGCCCGCCCCAGGACAGGGGTCGAGCGCGGGTCGCCATCGAATCGCGGGAAACCCTCTTATCGGGGGGTCCTCCGTCCTCGACGAGGTGGGTAGCTCCCCGGGATGACGACGGACCTGTCGGGACTTGCCGGGTTCGGGCTTCCCATCGTCGTTCTTCTGCTGGGCGGGTTCGCGTATGCGGCCTGGGAGGACCTTCGGGAGCGCGAGGTGCCGGACCTTCTCTGGCAGGGCCTCGGCGTCGTGGGGTTCCTGGTCGGGTACGTGGCGTGGGTCCCGTACGGGTTCCTCTCGTTCTTCCTGTGGACCGTCATCGGTCTGTTCGTTCTCCAGCATCTCTTCGCCTGGGACCTCCGACTGGGTCCGAAGGGCGAGCCGTACGCGGACCTGATCGAACTCGTGGTCTACCTGCTTGTCATCGTGATCGTGGTCGGTTCGGTGTTCCTCTTTGGGCTTGGTTCCGGCGGCGTCCCGGTCCCAGTCGTGGCGGTCCTTGTGACCGTACTCTTCGCCCGAGGGCTGTTCGAAGCGGGGATCCTGTTCGGAGGCGCGGACGCAAAGGCGCTGATGATCGCAGGGCTGCTGGTGCCGATGTTCCCGAACCCACTTCTCACGCTGCCGCCCTCGGTCGCTCCGATCACTCACTACCTCCCCTTCGCCGTGAACGTTCTGATGAATTCGGCGCTCCTCTCGGTCAGCGTCCCGATCGCGATCGCGCTGCGGAACCTCCACGCGAAGGAGTTCCACGGAATCTCCGGGTTCGTCGGCTATTCGATCCCGGTGGACGACCTTCCTCGGAAGTTCGTATGGCTCCGTGACCCGATGTTCGGGGAGGCTCGAGAGGAAGAGAAGACGATTGAGACGTCGGAAGACGACCGTCGCCGCCGGGAATCGGTCGCGAAGGAGCTTCGGGAGCGCGGGGTCCAGCGAGTCTGGGTCACGCCCCAGATTCCCTTCCTAGTCCTGATGGCGCTCGGCGTCCTCGGCGCCCTCCTGGCGGGCAACCTGCTCTTCGACCTGATTTTCCTTCTCTGAACCACCCGTCCCAAAGCTTTTCTTACCTGCCCTCGTCGGCACCGGAAGGACGATGGCGAAGGCGCGAGCTCCTCGGAAGCGCCCCATTCGGGTCCTCATCGCGAAGCCCGGCCTCGACGGTCACGACCGCGGTGCGAAGGTGGTGGCACGGGCCCTCCGAGACGCCGGCATGGAGGTCATCTACGCGGGACTTCGGCAGACCCCGGAGGAGATTGTCCGCGCAGCACTCGAGGAGGACGTGGATCTGATCGGCCTTTCCATCCTCTCGGGAGCTCATATGGCCCTCTTCCCCCGAGTCCTGACGCTCTTGAAGGAACAGGGCGGTCAAGCGATCCCCGTGTTCGCCGGAGGGATCATTCCGGACGAGGACGCCCGTCGACTCAAGAAGGCGGGGATCCGCGCGATCTTCGGCCCGGGGACGTCCCTCGAGGAGATCGTCACGACCGCCCAGTCTCTCGTCCGGCATCCGTCATGAAGGGTGGCTCGTCCCGCCTGCCCGCCGCGGCCCGGGCGATCGTCGAGGGAGATCGGCGGGCACTTGCCCGAACGATCTCCGCGGTCGAGAACGGGGACCCGACGGCCGACAGCGTCCTGCGGAGCCTCTATCCGAGGTCGGGAAGGGCGGTCGTCGTCGGGATCACAGGACCTCTGGGTGTCGGCAAATCGAGCCTCGTGAACGCCCTGGTGGGACTGCTTCGCTCGCGCGGGGAGTCGGTCGGTGTGATTGGCGTCGACCCTTCGAGTCCGTTTACCGGGGGTTCGGTCCTCGGTGACCGGATTCGGCTCGAGCGCCGCTCGGACGACTCGGGAGTGTTCTTCCGCTCGATGGCAAGCCGCGGCGCCGCCGGCGGCGTCGCCGCGGCCACGCGCGAGGTCTCTCGGTTGATGGACGCGGCCGGCTTCGACGTCGTGCTCGTAGAGACGGTCGGGAGTGGTCAGGTGGACGTCGCGATCCGGAATATCGCCAGCACGAGCATCGTCGTGGTCGTTCCCCACCTGGGCGACGAGGTGCAGACGCTCAAGGCCGGCCTCTTCGAGATCGCGGACATCTTTTGCGTGAACAAGACGGACCTCCCCGGCGCTGACCTCGCTCAGAAGGACCTCGCCGAGCTCGTGACCCTCGGAGAACGGGAGGACGGATGGGCTCCACCGGTCGTGGGGACGTCCACGATCGAGCCCACTCGCGGGATCGACGCACTCTGGGAGGGCGTGCTCGCCCATGAGAAGTTCCTCGACGCTTCGGGGAAGCGAACGACGGGCGAGCGCCAGCGGCTCTCGGCCGAGATCGTCGGGATCGCGCGAGACCGCGTGGGACAGCAGCTCACCCATCGACTCGAGAACGACCCCTCCCTTCGACGCCTTCTGGACGATGTTGTTGCTCGTCGAATCGACCCCCGGACCGCGGCCGAGCGTCTTGCCCGCGGGGGGCGTCGGTCTCGATGAGCGGCCTCGGGCTCCAGCTGGCCATCGCGATCGTGCTCTTCGTCGTGGCCGGCGTCGCTGCCTACTTCGTCTTCGCGTCGTTCCTGTACGGTGCCGGGTATCAGCCGACCCCTCGCCGCTCCGTGGAGACGATGCTTCGGTATGCCGAGGTCGGGCCCCGAGACACGGTCTACGACCTGGGAGCCGGTACCGGCGCGATCGTTTTTCGCGCCGCCCGCATCTACCAAGCCCGCGTGGTTGGGGTCGAGGTCGAGCCGATCCGATATCTGATTCTCCTCCTCCGCCGGTCGTTCGGCCCGTTCGCGGACCGGATCACAATCCGAAGGGGAAACCTGTTCCATCTCGACCTCCACGACGCCACCGTCGTGACCGCGTTCCTCTGGCCAGGAGCGATGGCCCGCCTACGCCCCAAGTTCGAGTCGGAGCTTCCCTCCGGGGCTCGGGTGGTCAGTCACTGCCACCGGGTCCCGGGGTGGACCGCCGAGAAGTACGACTCGACGACGGACGTCTATCTCTACCGATGGCCGGACGCGGCCTCCCACGTCACAGCGGGTGGAACATGAGCCACACGGCCGCGGCCGCAGCGAACGTCACGAGGAGAACGATCGCGGCCGCCCACCACCCGATATAGGCACTTCGCTCGGAACGCGCTCGGAGGGCCGGAGACATCTTCGCTCGTCGCCGAGCGCTCCCGCCGTTTATCTCGGTTCGATACCAACCCGAGGTCGGCCCCGACTATGGGATCGGGGCTCCAATCTGCCCCGTGATCCCCAGATACGCGATCAACGCTCCGACCACGATGGCGGCACCGAACGTAGCGATCAGGAAAGCGCTCGATGGGGAAGGCGTCTCATTCGCGTCCGGCACGGACCGGCCCATCTCCGCGTCGGTTCAAGAGCCCGTCGTTCGTTCCCAGGCGGTCTTCGTCGGGCCAACTCGTTACGGGCTCTCGGCGGTCGACGACGCCTTGGGCGCGGCATGAGAGCCCCGGGATCCCTTCGGCTTCGACGGGGGTTGTGCGGGGGAGGCTTCTGCGGCAGGCGAGGGAGTCTCGGCGGGCTTGGCTTCTTCCGCGCCCTCCTTCTTTTCCGGAGTCTCTTTCTTCTCCGGAGCTTCCTTCTTCTCCGGCGCCGGAGTCACGTACTCCTCCACCACGCGGATCGTCTGCGGGTGGAGGTGAGTTCGCAGGCGGTCGATAACACGCGGCTTGGCCGCCATCCACGCGATGTCAAATTTCGTCCGGTCGGGGACTTTCAGGGTGACGCTCTTTTCGTGAACCTCGATGTGGAACTCGGAGGAGCGTCCGTACTGGAGTTCGACCACCGCCCGAGCCTGTTCGACCGGTTCCGTGATCCTCTCGGCCACCTTGAACGTGGCTCGAACCTTGCGGCCCGCGAACGCAGGGTTGAAGTCCACGCGGACTCGAGCCGCCGTCAACGAGACGACCCGCCCGCGTCGGCCCTCGATCGTAAGCGTCGTGCCGATGTCGAGGTGGGCATCCTCCCGGCGCATCTCGGGCAGCCGCTGAACCTCGTGCATTGAGAACAGTTCGATCAAGTTCGGGTCGCGTTCGCCGAACGCCTCCGCCGGAGCGAACTCGCGCGTGACCTCTTCGCCGACCGCGAGACCGACCAGGGAGTTCTCGATTCCCGCAGGGAAGTACTCGCCCCCGACCTCATGCGGACGAGGACCCCACGTGCGCCCCTCGATTGGCGCGTTTTCCTTCTGAGCGACGTCTTCGTGGGTGGTGTCGAGTAGTTCGGACTTTCCGCCCAGCTCCGTCCACAGGTCGAATTCGAGGCGGACGAGGTCGCCCTTTTCCGTGACCTTGGAGGCAGAGCCGTGGTGAGCCTCGGGAGACATCGCCCCGCCGAACCGGGGAGTGGGATAAAGTTTGCTTGAGGGAGGGATGCGGCTTCGGCTCGTAGTCACGCCAGGTCATCGGGTGTGAGGAGTCGTGGGTCCGCCCCTATCCGCCTCGAAGCCCGCGGGCCGTGACGAAAGCCGGTTCCACCGGACCCAGCCATGGACGAACGCCGCGGGCTTCATCGCAGCTTCGACGAAGCGAAGGGGATGGCGAACCGCGCGTCGGGGCTCGGCGAGCCGGCTCGAGAGCTCGCGGTTCTTGAGAAGGGACATCGTCATCGCCACCAAGTAGCGATAGCGCTTTCGAGCCCAGCGGTAGAGACTCGTCTCGGACCCGCCGTCGTGATAGACCCAAGCTTCGGGAACAAAGATGCCGGTGAGCCCGTCGCGGAACGCCCGTGTCTCGAGGTCGTGGTCCTCGGCGAACGGGATTCGCGGGTCGAACCCGAGTCGTCGAAGACTCTCCGTCCGCCACGCGGTGTTCTGGAGCGGGAGGTAGGTGACCTTGCGAGGGACGAGGTCGGCGTAGATCGATTCTTCCAGCAGCACCGAGTACCGCTCGATCGAGTCCCTCGGCGGACGAAGTGGTCGCGTGGGCCCGCCCGAGAAGTCCGCCGCACCGCTCTCTATGGGGGCGATCAACCGGGCCAGCCATTGAGGGGGCGCGCGCTCGTCCGAGTCGAGGAATGCGGTCACATCGGTGTCCAGCTCACGGAGGCTCGCCGACCGTGCGTCCACGACTCCCCCGGAGAACCGTCGGGCTCGGACTGGCAACGAAGGGAACCGATTCTGGACCTGTTCTAGGAGAGCAAGCGGCGTCGTGAGAGACGCTGCGACCAGGACCCGGTCGGGACGCCGTTCTTGCGAGGCGAGCGACGCGAGGGCATCGAGCACCCTCGGGTCGTCTCGGACTGCGACCTCTACCGTGACCGAACCCATCGTGATGCCGCATCCCGACCGGACTCGGCCGGACCGCTCCTCGAGCCCGAATGCGCCAAGACCTTAATCTCGAGGGAGCCTCGGGAGGCCGTGCGGATTCTCCTGGTCGGTGGGGGGGTCCAGCCGATACCCCCGACCGGCTACGGCGCGGTGGAGAGGATCATCGCGGACCTCCGGGCGGCTCTCGTGGCCGAGGGGCACGAGGTCGAAGTCCTCAACCAGGTCCGACATCGTCGGATGCGGGACGAGTATCCCTTCGCCTGGGAGCTTCCCCGATTGCTGCGGGGCCGGACCTACGACGTGATTCATGCGAACACCCCGGTGGTCGCGAACCGCCTTGCCTTCAGCAGGCAACCATTCGTCTATACGTCCCATTCGCGGCACTGGTTCTTCCGCGATCGCCTGAGCCATCGGTGGGGCTATTGGCTCGAACGCCGCGCCGTCCGACGAGCGAGCGCTGTCATCGCCCTGACCCCCACCCTCGCGCGGACGATGGCCTCCGTCGTTCGTCCCCCGCTTCCACCGATGACGGTCATCCCGTTCGGAGTGGATTCGGACCGGTTCGCTCCGCGGTGGGATCGACGGACCGGGCGCAAAGCGCTCGGAGTCGGCGTCGTCCTCCCGTTCAAGCGGTGGGAGCTTGCCGCCCGTGCGCTCCGCGGTCTCGGAGTCGAGCTCCGGGTGGCCGGACCGACTCCGTCGGCGGAGTACGCAACGAAGGTTCGGGAGGCCGGGGACAAGGTCGATCTTCTCGGGGAAGTCCCCCCGGACGACCTCGTGCGGCTCTATGGGGAAAGCGATTTCCTCGTTCACCCGAGCGCGGTCGAGGTTCTGTCGGCGACCGTCTTGGAGGCGCTCGCCTCCGGACTCCCCGTGTTGGGGGGACCGGCCATCGCAGACGAGGTCGAAGACGGCTCTACGGGATGGGTGATCCCGGACGCCGACGTCGGGAAGTTCGTTGCGTCCACGCGAGAGCGTGCGGGTCTCCTAGTTTCCAACGAACGGCGTCGACGCGAGATGGGGGAGCAGGCTCGCGCATCGGCCAAGCGTCGATTCTCATG
>DASPTO010000089.1:0-3275 GCA_035623375.1 Thermoplasmata archaeon | reverse complement strand
GGCGGCGGCCCCGGCCTCCGTGACGCTGTCGGGGATGTCCTTCGGCCCGGTCGCCGACCCCGCGACGAAGATCCCCTCGGGGGCGGACTCGCCGTCGAGGAAACCGTCCGCGCCGAGCGGAACTCCGAGCGCCTTCGAGAGCTCAGCGAGGCCCTGGGGGGGCTTCGCGCCGGTCGCGAGGACGACGAGGTCGGCGGAGACCGTCTCCGCGCTACCCTTGAGTGTGTCCTCGAAGCGAACCTCGAGGCCGTCGAGTCCCACCTGCACGCGGCCGACCCTGCCCCGGAGGAACTCCACTCCCTCGTCCTGCGCCCGCTGGTAGAAGCCGTCGAACCCCTTTCCGTAGGCGCGGATGTCCATGTAGAGGATCTTACCGAGTCGACTCCGTGGTCGCGCGCCTGCACCGCCTCCTTGATGGAGTACATGCAGCAGAACCGGGAGCACTGGCTCAGGCGCCGGGAATCCCGCGAGCCGGCGCACAGCACGAAGACGACCCGACGGGCGTGCCGGCCGTCCGAGGGGCAAAGGATCTCGCCTCCCGTCGGTCCCGCGGAGGAGAGGAGCCTCTCGAACTCCATCGCCGTGACGATGTCCGGGTGGGTCCCGTACCCGTACTCTTCGAGCGACGCGGGGTCGTAGAGGTCGAAGCCCGTCGCGGCGATCACGGCGGCGACCTCTCGTTCGAGGCCGAGCTCGAGCGGTCGGTCCCAGGAGATCGCCTTCGGGGGACAGACGTCCAGGCACCGCGAGCAGGGAAGGACGATCGGGGGTTCGTTCACGCAGTCCGCGACCGACAGGAAGTACGGACCCGGGACGGCTTGGGGAAAGGGCGTGAACACCGCTTTCCGGCTCGCCATCCCCGAGTCAAACTCGTTCGGGAGAACCACAGGACACGCTTCGGAGCAAAGACCGCAACGGGTGCACTCGTCGTTGACGAGGTTGCCGTGGCGGCTCAGGGTCACTCGAAAGCTGCCCGAGGGAGTCCGCTCGACGCCGGTGACCTCGGAGTTCGAGAGGACCTCGATATTCCGGTTCTCGGAGACCTCGGAGAGTTTCGGAGCTTCGATGCAGATGCTGCAGTCGAGCGTCGGGAAATTCTTGTCGAGAGCCGCCATCTTCCCGCCGATCGATGGGGTCTTCTCGACGAGGACGACTCGACGGCCGGCGTCGGCGAGGTCAAGAGCCGCCTGGACGCCGGCGATCCCTCCGCCGATCACCATCACCGGAAGCATCGTCATCCGGCCCCCGGGATCGCGAGCCCGGCGCGGAACGCCTTCAGGTTGAGTTCGATCGTCTTCGGCGGGACCGTGGCGCGGATCGCTTCCTCCATGGCGGCGGGCGGAACGATCTTCGAGCGATCGGTGAGGCAGCCGAGCATCACGATGTTGGCCACGATCCGTCGTCCGAGGGTGGTCGCCATCCGGGTGAACGGTGCCTTCTGGATCTTCGCGTCCTCGCCCTCGAGGTGAACGAGGTCCTCGTCGATCAGGACGAGCTTCGCCCCGGGGATCCACGAGGCGTTCTTGTTCGCGGCCTCCTGGGACAGCAGGATGAGGACGTCGGGCTGGTCGAAGACCGGGACGGCGATCTCCTTGTCCTCGACGACGACGTCGGCGCTGCACGCGCCACCGCGCGACTCGGGCCCGTAGTTCTGGGTCATCGCTGCGTTCTTCCCGGCGTGAAGACACGCCGCCCGGCCGAGGATGAATCCGGAGAGGACGACCCCTTGTCCTCCGAACCCGGCAAACCGGACCCGCGTCATGGCGGCTTTCCCTTTGCGGCCGCCGCTGTCGCGACCGCCTTGTAGCTATCGAGGAATGTCGGGCGGACCCGGTCGATGAACTTCCCGACGATGATCGGGCGGTGGAGCGAGATGTCGGTCCCCGAGAGGTCTCCGTTCGACCGAACCTCGACCCGCTCGGGAAGGCCTGCCGGAGACCCCCAGATCTGCTCGAGACCCCGGTAGTAATCCATCTCGTCGAGGCCGCTCCCGATATCGTTGTTCTTCCCGAAGCTCACGGGGCACGGGGCGAGGACCTCGACGAACCGGAACCCCTGCTTCCCCGCGGCTTCCGTGAAGCAATCGCGGAGGCGTCGGACGTCCAGCGTCGTCCATCGGGCGACGTAGACCGCGCCGACCGCAGCGGCCAACTGAGGAAGATTGAACGGGATCTCGAAGTTTCCGTTGGGCGTCGTCGTCGTGCGTGCGTCGTGCGGCGTCGTCGGGCCGGATTGCCCTCCGGTCATCCCGTAGTTGAAATTGTTGATACAGACGACGAGAATGTCCATGTTCCGTCGTGCGGCATGGATGAAGTGGTTGCCGCCGATCGCGAACAGGTCCCCGTCCCCGGCGAAGACCGTTACGTGGAGCGCTGGGTTCGCGAGCTTGATCCCCGTCGCGAACGGGATCGCTCGTCCGTGGGTCGTGTGGTACGCGTCTGCCTTCGCGTAGTAGACGACCCGAGACGAGCAACCAATCCCTCCGACGAGGACCCGCTTCTCGAGGGGGATCCCCGCCCGGTCCAGTCCCTGGAGGAACGCTCCGAGTGCGACACCGATGCCGCACCCCGGACACCAGATGTGAGGAAGAACCTCGGAACGCAACACCGAGTCGAGCGGGTGCCCGTGCGGGGGCGCCTTCTCGGCCTCGGGAGTCCGGACCCGGTGCTCTTCGGTCTCGGGGCTCATCGCCTCACCTTCGGAGCGCGGTCGGGCGCGCATGCTTCCAAGATCAGCTCCGGTGCGAGGACCTCACCGCCGGGGCTGGTGACGCGGACGACCGTGCACTTTCCGGCGAGGAGGCGCTCCACCTCCAGCGCGACCTGACCCATGTTCACCTCCGCGACCACGACGCGACGGACGGTGCGGGCTGCTCGAAGGAGGGCATCGCCCGGGAACGGCCAGACGGTCTTCGGTCGGAACAACCCCGCCCGGATCCCTCGGGCCCGGGCCGCTTCGACCGCTCCCATGGCGGAGCGGCCCGTGATGCCGTAGGCCACGACCAGGACCTCCGCGTCCTTCGCGTGGCGAAGCTCGTACTGCTCGTAGACCTCGCGATGTTCGTAGACCTTCCGGAGGAGCCGGGGAACGAGCACCGCTTGGGTCGCGGTGTCGGTGACCGCACGTCCGAGCTCGTCGTGCGTGAGGCTGGTCATGCGGACGCTGTACCCGGCTCCCGCGAGGGCCATCTCGGGGACGAGGTCCTCGTCGACCCGGTACGGACGGTACTGGCTCGGAGGAACCGAGGCAAGGCGTCGGAAGAGAAGCTGCCTCTT
>DASPTO010000088.1:0-3726 GCA_035623375.1 Thermoplasmata archaeon | reverse complement strand
CCCGGTCCAGGTCCGCCCGTCGATCACGCTCGAGAGCGGGGAGAGGAGCGAGGACGACCTCACGCACAAGCTCGTGGACGTTCTGCGGATCAACCAGCGCCTTCGAGAGAACCGCGACATGGGTGCTCCCCAGCTCGTGGTCGAAGACCTCTGGGAGCTCCTCCAGTACCACGTCACGACGTACTTCGACAACCAGACGAGCGGCATCCCGCCCGCGCGCCACCGCTCGGGCCGCCCGCTCAAGACCCTCGCCCAGCGCCTCAAGGGGAAGGACGGACGGTTCCGCTCGAACCTTTCGGGAAAGCGCGTCAACTTCTCGGCACGCACGGTCATCAGCCCGGACCCGCTCCTCTCGATCAACGAGGTCGGCATCCCGGCGGAGGTCGCCCGCGGCCTCACGGTCCCCCTCGAGGTGACCGTCCACAACCAGGAGGTCGCGAAGGAGCTCGTGAAGCGCGGCCCTTCGCCCGCGCCCGACGCCGAGGGCCGCTACCAGTGCGGGGTCAACTACCTCGTCCGCGAGGACGGCCAGCGGATCAAGGTGATGGAGAAGAACGCGGAGGCATGCGCCGAGCTCGTCGTTCCGGGCTCGATCGTCGAGCGCCAGCTCGTCGACGGAGACATCGTCCTGTTCAACCGGCAACCGAGCCTCCACCGGATGAGCATGATGGCGCATTTCGTCCGGATCCTCCCGCACAAGACGTTCCGGTTCAACCTCTGCGACTGCCCGCCCTACAACGCGGACTTCGATGGCGACGAGATGAACCTCCACGTCCTCCAGAGCCAGGAGGCCCGCGCCGAGGCAAAGGTCCTGATGAAGGTCGAGGAGCACATCCTCTCCCCCCGGTACGGCGGGCCGATCATCGGGATGCTGCACGACCACATCACCGCGGCGTTCCTGCTGACGTACCAGAACCCGACGTTCTCGAGGAGCGAGGTGACGTACCTCCTCTCGAAGCTCAACTACCCGATCCCCCCACCGGCGGGGAAGGACAAGGACGGAGTTCCGTTCTGGACCGGAAAGCAGCTCTTCTCGCTCACCCTCCCGAGCGACCTCACGATCGAGTTCCGCGCGAACATCTGGGCCCGCTGCGACTGCCCGCCGCTCTCGTGCAAGCACGACGCGTACGTCGTGATCGAGAACGGGGTCCTCAAGGCCGGCGCGATCGACAAGAAGGCGATCGCCTACGAGAAGGGGGCGGTCCTGGACGCAATCGCGCGCAACGACGGGATGCCGCGCGCACGTCAGTTCCTGGACGAGATGAGCCGGCTCGCGATCACCGCGATTGGGCTCAAGGGCCTCTCGACGGGGATCGACGACGAAGACGTTCCTGAAGCGGCGCGCAAGGAGATCGCTACCGCGCTCTCGGATGCCCGCGTGCGCGTGAACGCGCTCGTCGCGCAGTATCGGAAGGGCGACCTCGAGCAGATGCCGGGTCGGTCGCTCGAGGAAACGCTCGAAGTGATGGTCCGGCGCGAGCTCGGCCAGGCGCGCGACACGGCCGGTGACATCGCGGGACGGTACCTCGGGCTAGAGAATCCGGCGGTGATCCTCGCGAAGTCCGGTGCTCGCGGCTCGATGCTCAACCTGACCCAGATGGCCGGAGCGGTCGGTCAGCAGAGCGTTCGGGGTGAACGCCTGATGCGTGGGTTCGTCCACCGCACCCTCCCGCACTTCGAGCGGGGCGACCTCGGCGCCGACGCGCGCGGGTTCGTGAGCTCGAGCTACAAGCAGGGACTCTCCCCGACGGAGTACTTCTTCCACTCGATGGGAGGCCGCGAGTCGCTGGTCGACACGGCCGTCCGCACGAGCCGCTCGGGGTACATGCAGAGGCGACTCATCAACGCTCTCGAGGACCTCAAGGTCGCCGAGGACGGGACCGTCCGCAACACCGCGGGAACCGTCATCGAGTACAAGTACGGCGAGGACGGCATCGACCCGACGCGTTCCTACCAGGGCGCGCCGGTCTCGCTCGACGAAGTCGTGGCCCAGGTGCTGGGTCGCCGCGTCCGAACGAGCGAGGAGCGCCGCCCCGAGGGTGGCGCCGGTGCCCCGCCCGTGACCGAGGAGGAGATGGACCTCCAGGCCGAGGCGCAGCTCGAGGAAGAGGCCGAGGAAGAGGAGACCGAGGAGTTCGGCGCGCCCGAGGAGGGCCCCGAGTTCGGAGGGGAGTGAGCGCGATGGCCGAGGAGAAGAAGCCGGCGGTCCGCGACCTCGCGAGCCGGATTCAGGATATCGCGCGCAAGGAAGCGGGGATGCCGCTCCCTCCGTCGCTTGTCGAGGAACTCCGCGCGAAGCTCCAAAGCCTGAGGCTCTCCCCGCAGGACGCCTCCAGGGTCGTACGAGAGGTCGCCCGTCGGTTCAAGAAGGCCGAGGTCGACCCCCACGAGTCGGTCGGGATCGTTGCCGCGCAATCGATCGGAGAGCCGGGGACGCAGATGACGCTCCGGACGTTCCACTACGCGGGCGTCGCCGAGATGAACGTGACGCTCGGGCTCCCCCGCTTGATCGAGCTCGTCGATGCGCGACGCGTCCCGTCGACCCCGATGATGACCGTCCACGTCGAGAAGAAGCTCAAGAACGACCGCGATGCCGTCCAGAAGATCGCGCTCCAGGTCGAGGTGACGACCGTACCGGACGTCGCGTCGATCGGGACCGTCGTCGAGGACCTCAAGGTCGTCGTCTCTCCGCAGGCTGCGCTCCTCGAGGCACGCGGCGTGAAGCGCTCGGAGCTCGAGGTGGCGCTCCAGAACAACCTCGACCCGCGCCTCTTCGAGGTGAAGCCGGGCTCGGGAAGCGGCGAGACCCGCTCGTTCGAGATCCATCTCAAGGAAGCGACGGCGGGCGCGACGAAGACGCGCCGGGAGGAGATGGTCGAGGAGATGCCGTTCAAGAAGCTCCTCATTGCGAGCGAGGAGGCGAAGCAGATCCAGATCAAAGGGGTCGAAGGGATCCGCCGCGCCCTGATCCGCAAGGAGAAGGACGAGTACGTGATCTACACCGAGGGGTCGAACCTGGATGGGGTCATCGAGATCCCCGGGGTCGACGCCGCCCGGACGACCACGAACTCGGTCTTCGAGATCTATCGTGTCTACGGCGTCGAGGCAGCGCGTGCTGCGCTGATCCACGAAGCGAACCGGACGCTTGCAGAGCAGGGTCTCGGGGTCGACATCCGCCACCTCATGCTCGTCGCAGACGTGATGACCAACGAGGGCGACATTCGTGCGATCGGCCGCCACGGGATCTCGGGGAAGAAGACGAGTGTCCTCGCTCGCGCCGCGTTCGAGATCACCGCTGCGCACCTCCTGCGCGCCGCGATCACGGGAGAGGTCGACGAGCTCAAGGGGGTCGCCGAGAACATCATCGTCGGTCAGCCGATCACGCTCGGGACGGGTGCCGTGAACCTCGTGTACCGCCCGGTCGGGGACGTCCCGGTCGCGAAACCGGCGGAGAGCGAGAAGGGGGAGGCGTAGTCCGATGGACCTCGCGCATGCGCTCAAGGTAGCCCTCGAGACGGGGAAGGTCGAGATCGGGCTCTCCCAGACGCTCGCCGCCGCCGAGGCGAAGAGGGCGCGGCTCTTGATCGTCGCGAAGACGTGTCCCAACCCGACCCTCACGAAGGAACGGACGATGGGGAAGGTCCCGATCTACCACTACGAAGGGACCGCGGTCGAGCTCGGGCAAGCGTGCGGGCGCCCGTTCCCGATCAGCGCGATGGCGATCCT
>DASPTO010000087.1:0-4763 GCA_035623375.1 Thermoplasmata archaeon | reverse complement strand
CTCCCCGATGCAACTCTCTCCCCGACACCCTCGGTACGCTAGCCTCCGGGTGCGAGAGACGCTCGCGAGGGCCCATGAGTCCGGGCTCGTCGTCCTGGAGGGCCTGATCGCTCACGGCCGGGGTGAGACGTTCGACTACTTTCTCGGGGAACGGACAACCCCGAGCGCACGCAAGGCCGAACGGGTCGCGGCCGAATGGCTCCTTGCCGCCGAGCATCCCGTCGTGAGCGTCAACGGGAACGTCGCTGCGATCGCCGCGGGCGAGGTGGCCGAGCTGGCGCGGGCAATCCCACGCCTCGCGGTCGAAGTGAACCTCTTCCACCGTACCGGTCCTAGAGCACGTCTGGTGGAGGCGGCGCTGTGGAGGGCGGGCGTTCCCCGCGTGCTGGGGGTTCGACCGACGGCGATCATCCCCGGGCTTCCGTCGGATCGGGCCAGGGTCGACCGGCGAGGGATCTTCGTCGCCGACGTCTGTCTGGTCCCTCTCGAGGACGGAGACCGTGCCGAGGCTCTCCAGGCTCTCGGGAAGAGGGTCATCTCGGTCGACCTGAACCCACTTTCCCGGACCAGCCAAGTTGCCGATGTGCCTATCGTCGACGAAGTACGGCGGGCTCTTCGAGAGATCGTCCGCGCTGCGGACGCAATCAAGCAGAGTCCGAACCCTCCCCGGTTGGTCCCGTTTGACCGATACCGGGCTCTCGGCGACGCGCTCGCGACGATCGACCGCGAGCTCACTCGCGCGGCGGTTCGGAGGCGGAGGCCGCCGCGGCTCCGCCGAGCCTCGCCGCGACGGCCTCGAGAAACCGCCGGTCGCTCCCGTCGAACGCCTTGACCGCGTTCCCGTCGATATCGATCTCCCCGACGACACGACCTTCGTGACGAATCGGCACGACGATTTCCGCCCGGGTCTCGAGGAAGCAAGCAAGGTAGTTCGGGTCCGTGCGGACATCGTCCACGATCACGCTGCGGTCCTCTCGGGCGGCCTGCCCGCAGATCCCCCGAGCGATCGGGATCCTCGTGTGCTCCGTGGCCTGAGCGCCGTCCCACGCGTCGAGGACGAGGTCGGCCCCCTCCACGCGGTAGACCCCGACCCAAGGGTAGTGCGCGAACGAACGCCTAAGGAACCGGCAGACCTCGTCGAGTGCTTGGCGCCCGGAGAGGCGGGAGAGGATCGCATCGACCTGCAGCAACGCGGGGGTCGCGGCGCGGTCCGGGACAGTCATCGATGGTCGAGCTCCCGGGAAAGCGACGGCCGCAAGAAAGAGGGAGCGCCGAGGGGGAGAATCTCCGCCGGAACGGGTCGACCGTCCTCGGCGTTTGAACTCCCGAGGCGTATTCCGCCACGAGCTTTCCAGACTCGCGCCGTACCGGACTGAGCCACCTCGGCACGCCCTCGGGCGAGGACCGTACACCGCGAATAAGGTTGGCGGGCGGGGAACGGGCGACCCTATTCTCGGAGAGGATACCAGTGGCAGTTCGCGCACCCCACGCCACGCTCCTCGCCGGGAATCATCTCTCCGCAGCTGGGGCACGGCGCGGCAGGGCGGATGGAGAGCGCGAGGCAATCGAAGCAGGCACCCGCGCGCCGGTCGTCCGGAAGGACGACCAGTTCCTTCCCGCAGAAGAGGCACCGAGAGTATCGTTCATCGGGCAGTTCGAAGCTCCGACTGTCCGCAAAAGAAAGCATCGCGGCTCCACCAGTCGGCCGGTACATAAGGCCTCGCGCGACGAGCCCACCCCCATCGCGCGGATGCGCGAAATCCGGCCGTCACGGCTCCTTCCATCGCGCCTTCAGAGCGGCGAGCACGAACAGACCCGCCGTGAAGGCGAGGAGGATGGCCCAGTCGATGGCTGCGTCGGGAAGAGAGAGCGGAGCGAGACCGCAGGCCCCTTGGACCAGACCCGCGGCATAGGTGGTGGGGGAAATCCGGGCCGCGATCTGGGCCCAATGGGGAAGCGCGGCCAGAGGGTAGTACACGGGGGGAAGCACGGTGAGCACGAGCGAAATCATCGGACTGAAGAGAAACGTCTCGCGCACATCTTGGAAGTAGGTCGCGAGCGTGAACGCGAGCGCGCTCGCGAACGCCCAGACGAGAATGCAGACCCCGGCGAGAACGGCGAGGTTCGTCGCCGTGGGATGCCCCCACGCGAGGAAGAGGATCACGAACACGGCGAGCGACGGGAGCGAGTAGACGAGCTCGCTCAGCGCCATCCCGATCACGTACGTCGGCGCCTCGACCGGGGACGCGACCACGACGTCCTGGAACTTGAGGTCGTGACGATAGTGGGTCAGGTCGGACTGGAGACTCGTCCCGACCGTCATGGTCGTGAGGACCATGCCGCCGACGATCCCGTAGAGGAGGTACGAGCCTCGTGAGACGATGAAGATGAAGAAGAGGAACGACAGCGGCGATGCGAGCGTGTTGAGGATGTAAAGAGGCGTCGTGCGGATCGGAATGATCCCGTTCAGTTGGACGAGCGTCAGGACGGAGCGGAGGCGGTTGCGTTCGCTCATGCCTTCGCTCCCACCGACCCATTCTCCGTCTCCTCCTCCGTCTCAGTATCCTCCTCGATCGAGCGGCCCACCACGTCAAGGAAGATGTCCTCGAGGCTCACCGGACCCATCGAGATCCGAAGCCCACGTTCGAGGGCCCTCCTCGCGACCTCGTCCGCATCGCGTTCCCGGGTGAAGAGGAGCCAACCCCCCTCGATCTCGGAGACCTTGCCGTAGGCCGCAAGCTCGTCTCGTGGGAACGACCCCTGGATCGTCACCCGGAACGGGTATCGCACCCGGCTTCGGAGGTCCTCGGGGCTCCCCTCGAGGCGGAGACGGCCCGACTCGATGAGCGCAAGACGCGTGGACAGAGCCTCGGCCTCATCGAGGTAATGGGTCGTCAGGACAATCGTGCGGTTCTCCCGGCTGGCCCGCCGAATCGCCTGCCAGACCTCGCGCCGGGCAAGTGGGTCGAGGCCGGTGGTCGGCTCATCGAGGAACATCACGTCGGCGTCCGATGCGAGGACCATCGCGCACAGCAGACGACGGCGAAGGCCCCCGGAGAGTCGAGAGACGAGCGTCCGCCGGATGTCGAGGAGCGAGAGTTCCTCCATCGCGTCCATCGTTCGGCGATGGGCTTCGTGGGGGTCGAGTCCCCGCAGCTTGAGGTAGAGGTAGATCACCTCCTCTGCGTTGAGGAAGTAGAGCGGGCGCGACTCCTGGGGAACACAGGCGATCCGAGTACGGATGTCTCGTTCCTCGCGCCGCACATCGTGCCCCAGGACGAACACCGTCCCCTGGGTCGGGGCAAGTTGAGTCGCGGCGATCCGGATGAACGTGGTCTTTCCCGCACCGTTGCGCCCAATCAACCCGTAGACGCGGCCGGTTGGAATCTCGAGCGACAGGTCGTCAAGAGCGTACTTGCCCGGCCGGGATTTCGGATACGTCTTTCCGAGATGGTCCGCGACGATAGCCGAAGACATGAGACGCCGCGCAGTGGCTGGACGGCTCTTAACCGTGTGGTCGGCCGGCCTAGCTCAGGATCTCGGCGAGCCGGTTCTCGGCCCGGCCTCGCTCGATTTCCTGGGCGATCCGTTTTCCCGTGGAGAGTCCGGGTTCGACGAAGTCCGAGTACGGACTCCCCGAGATGAACAGGTTCGTCCCGGCGACGATCCGGGTCGAAATCTCGAACACCTTGAACTCAAGCTCCTCCGTCATGATCCCCTCGACGCAGAACGGGCCGACCATCCCGCCGAACAGGTCGATCGACCGCTCGACGATTCGGGCCCCCACATCGAACGCCCGGGGAAGGAGCGATTCTCGGAGGACCACCGGGACGTTCCCCGTCACGACGAAGGTGGGACGGATCCCGGCCTTGAGGAGCTCTTCCTGAGCTCCCAACTTGTAGAGCTCGTCGATGTTCGCTTCGTCCCTTCGGTCCATCCCGAGAAGTTCGAGAGAGCCGTGGCCGACCCGGTAGCCGCGGTCGGAGAGGGGCGAGTAGAAGAAGTGCATGTAATAGCGCGTTCCGAGAACGTACTCCTGGATGACGTAGGGGCCGGTCGGCGTGAACTCGTCGAGCGCCGCGCGGTTCTTGGCGAGGTAGAATCCCTTTCCGCCCTTCGCTCCGTAGTACTTCACGATCACCGGCCCGTCGACCTCGGACGGGTCATCGTACCGCCGTGGCATCGGGACGCCGGCGGAGTCGAGCCAATCCCGCTCCTTCTTGCGGTCGGCTTCCCAGCCGAGGACCGCGCGATTCCCGAATACCGGAACGTCGAGAGAGTCGAACGCGTCCGCTCCCACGTACTCCACGAACGAACCGGTCGGAATCAGGACCGCGCCCGTCGCACGCAGTTGTTCCCCTACCGAGACCAGGTCCTTGGCGCGGGGGACGGAGAGGAAGCGGTCAGGGCGGGCGAGGGGGAACGCGTCGTAGAACCTCGGGGGAGGACCGACCGAGATCCCGAGCGTCGGGAAGCCGCGGGCCCGGGCCCCGTGGAATATCTGCAGCGACGAATGAGAGCAAAGTGTGGCGATGGTGGGCGTCCTGCCTTTCAGGGACGCAAGGCGAGACTCGGAGGCGAGAGGAATCCCCATACGGGGGAGTACCGGGAACTCAACATAGCCTTTGCGCGAACACGCTACGGTGGATTGTCGGGAGAACCCTCTTCGAGTTCCCAATACCACTTCACCCGTCGAGCACCCGTCTCCGCAACCTTTCGGCGGACCTCGGGGTCGACCTCGGGGTCTCGCACGAGACGACGGA
>DASPTO010000086.1:0-2055 GCA_035623375.1 Thermoplasmata archaeon | reverse complement strand
TTCCCGACCCGTTACCTCGTCAACGACGCGACGGTACTGTTGAAGAAACCGAGCGTTTACGGCTCCATCTACCGCTTCGAGGGCCAGGTGAGCGTCTTCGACGCTCGTCACGGCCCCTGCTACCGGTGCCTCTACCCCGAACCGCCCCCACCGGACCTCGTGCCGTCGTGCGCCGAGGCCGGCGTTCTCGGCGTCCTCCCCGGACTGATCGGGGTCCTTCAGGCGACGGAGACCGTGAAGCTCATCCTCGGGCAGGGCGACTCCCTCGTTGGGCGGTTGCTCCTCTTCGACGCCCTCGCGCTCAAGTTCCGCGAGCTTCGGATCCGCAAGAATCCGCACTGCGTGCTCTGCTCCGCGCACGCGACGCAGAAGGGGCTCATCGACTACCCCGCCTTCTGCGGCGTCCCGACACCGGAAGCCGAGGCGGCCCGGGACAACGTCCCTCGCGTGGAACCGGAAGCGCTGCACGCCGAACTCGAGTCGGAGGAGCCCCCCTTCCTGGTCGACGTCCGGGAGCCCGGAGAGTGGGCGATCGCCCACCTCCCCGGAGCCCACCTGATCCCGAAAGGCGAACTTGCCGAGCGGGTGGACGAACTCACTCGGGCCTCGAAGCTCGTCGTCTACTGTCGGAGCGGCATCCGCTCCGCCGAGGCCACTCGATTCCTCCTCGACCTGGGCTTCTCGAACGTTCGAACCCTGCGCGGAGGAATCAACGCGTGGGCTCAGCGCGTTGATCCCTCGCTCCCGCAGTACTGACCGAGCGGGCGTAGCGCTCGAACTCTTAGTCGGAGTGCGCGGGCGGCGCGCTCCGGGGGTCGCCCACATCGACCGCGAGCGAGCCCTTGTAGGAGCGGACCCGGCGGGAGAGCTCGCGGGCGAACTCGTCGACATCGATGGGGCTGATGTAGATCGGGACCCCTTCTCCGCTCACGAGCAGGCCGTGCGCCGCATCGGTGTAGAACGCGTCGAATTGGCCGATCTCCGAGCTCCACATGCGACCGCGCCAGCCCCACGACCCGAAGAACCCGGTCGGGGCGAGATCGCGCATGCTCCCGTACTCGATCCGGTTCACCGAGTCGAGACGGATCCTGCGGTTTCCGAAGAACCGCCATGCCCGGAGGTGCGTGTCGCCGAGGGAGTAGGTCGTAGAGACATATCGGACCAAGAAGAACACGAACAGGAGGAGAACGACCACGATCGCCCAGAACGCATGGCCGGATTGCGAGGCGACGTAGAACAGGAGGACGATCAGGAACGCGTACACGCCAATCACCGTGTACGAGAGCCGGCCCCGGTCGTGGTAGATCCCTTCCCGGGTCGTTCGCGCGGCCGATCGCCGCGCGGCGCCGGCCTCACGCGGCGGCTTCATAGTAATACTCCCCCTTCGCCCGCTGTTCCCGGTCCAGGACCGAACCTTCCCGGTTGATGCGGGGGCGAAGGGTCTCCGCATCCCGGCGGAAGGTGATGTCGACACTTCGGAGCAGTCGGTTCATCCCTTCCCGCATCGGAAACGGACCGTCGCCGCGTCCTCGGGAGCCGTCGGGCGCGTCGGGGCGGAACGTCATGAGCGCATCGCATGCGAGGTCCAAGAAATAGACGTCGTGGTCCACCACCAGCGCGCTCACCGCCTGCCGTTCGACCTGGCGACGGAGAAGGCGCGCCATCGACATCCGCTCGTCGGCATCGAGGTAGGCGGACGGCTCGTCGAGGAGGTAGAGCGTCGCGGGCCGAGCGAGCGCGAGGGCGACCGCGGCCCGCTGGAGCTCGCCTCCCGAGAGGTCGGGGAGTGCGACGTCGAGGACTTCATCGAGGTGAAGCCCCGGGACGAGCTCGCGCTCGAACAGCTTCCCGTCGAACGATGGGTCCCCGGCGAGCGCGTTCGCCCGCTCCCGAAGGCTGGCCGCCTGCGTCGCCTTGAGGTACTGGGGCTTGTAACTGACGGTGACGCCGGGGGGCGGAGTTCCGCTCGTGGGGACCTCCACCCCCGCCAGCATCCGGACGAACGTTGTCTTTCCCGTGGCGTTCGGCCCGACCACGCCGACCGTCTCCCCCTTC
>DASPTO010000085.1:0-6961 GCA_035623375.1 Thermoplasmata archaeon | reverse complement strand
ACCATTGCCCGACCGGGATCAACGCCATGCTGCCCACCTCATCCGCCGAAAAGACGCGGCCCATCATCTCGTCCGGAACGGTGGCCTGGATGGTCGACAGGAAGACGGTCGTGACCATCCCCGGCATTAGTCCGAAGACGAACATGATCGGGAGCGCGAACCAGATCGACCGGACGACCCCGAGCGCGAAGATCGCAAGGCCCATCGCCAGCAGGAGAGAGATGATGGCCCGACCGGCGTGCGGCTCGAAATGGAGCCGGGGAGCGACCATGAGGCCGACCGCGACCCCGGCAGTCGAGGCAGCGACCATCGACCCGTACCAGATGCCCTGTCCCAACCCGAGCCAGCTGGTCGTGTAGAGAGCGAGCTCCACGAGGGCGAGAGCCGCAAGGAAGTTCACGACGAGCCCGGTGATCGTGATCTCGAAGAGCCACCGGCGCTTCACGAGGTAGGAGTACCCCTGGGCCGCTTCTCGCGATAGAGAACGAGCCGGCCCTCGCCGCGCCACCGAGAGGTCGGCTCGGACGAACAGGAGGGCGACCTGGGTCGCGAAGAAGAGCAAGAACCCGACGCCGAGCGCGTACGCGGGCGCTGCGACCGTGAGGACCACGCCGACGAGAACGCTCATCGCAGCGCTCAGGCCGGCCGCCACCGCGTAGATCGACCCATTCGCGGTCGGTAGGTCGGCGGGGTCGACCATGCGCGGAACGGACGAGTTGAAGGCGGGCCGGAACAGAGTACTGCACACCGCGACGCCCGCCCAGCCCGGATAGAGGAGGAGGGTCCAGAGGGGAAGGTAGAAACCGGCGGGGCCGGGGACGGGGATCCGGTTCGCCGGGAGAGCGGCGATGTCGGTGACGAGACCGGCGGTCACGAGCAAGGAGGCGAGGTTCACCGTGCGAAGGACGCGGCCCCGGTCGTATCGGTCGGCGAGCGCCCCGGAGAAGAACGCAGCGGCGAGAGTAGGGAGAGTGGACGAGAGTCCCAGGAAGGAGAGCGCGAGTGCCCCGAAGGTGAGTCTCTCTCCGCTCGGATACGCGACCGCGATGAGGTAGCCGAGCACTACGAGGATTGCCGAGGGAGCGGAGAACTGGAGGGCCCCTGCGGTGAGGAACGCGCCGAAGGAGCGTTTGCGGAAGAGCTCCCCATATCGGGTCAGAGGGTTCCTCCTCCAGATTCGCTCCGACCCGCTCCCTCGACAATAAGCCTGTCGGCGGGCGGGCCGTCGTCTACGAAACCCGCTTGTACTTCTCGGAGTCCTCGGCCCTCGGAGGGTTCCGTGCGACTGGTTCACCGCGACGCATCGACGGGGGCGCAAAAGCTCCGGGTCGAGACCCCGAGCGACCTATGGCGCATCGCACGCCTGGTGCGGCCCGGAGACCTGGTCGGTGCCTCGACGACCCGACGTGACCCCGAAGCGCCTCCCGACGTTTCCGGGGCCGAGCGGACCCGGCGCCGAATCTTTCTGACCGTCCGGGCAGAACAGGTCGAGTTCCACGGGTTCTCGAAGCACGTCCGAGTGACCGGCCCGATCGTCGAGGGACCGTTCGACCTTGGCCGCCACCACACGCTCGACCTGGCAGAGGGGGACGACGTCACGGTGACGAAGGCGTCGTGGACCGTCGGGGACCGAACGATCCTTGAGGAGGGGCTCGACCACCGGGGAGACCCCACGATTCTCGTCGCCGCGGTCGATTGGGGGGACTCCTCTCTCGTCCGGTTGCGGGGCCGGTCGGTGGAGCCGGTCGTCGACCTCCGCCGCACGATCGCAGGAAAGCGGTACGAGGGGGGCCAGGCCGAGAAGGACCGCAAGGCCTACGTGGACGAGCTTGAGACGCTCGTTCGCCGGGAAGGAGCCCCCGCGACAGCGGTCGTGCTCGCGGGTCCGGGATTCCTGAAGGAGGAGCTCATGCACCGGCTGAGCGAGGACGACCCGGCCCTCGCACGGAAAACGCGAGTGTATCCGACCTCCGAGTCCGGGCGCGTGGGAGTGGATGAGCTCCTCAAGTCCGGGCGCGCGACCGAGGTCCTGCGGGGCAGCGTCGCCGCGGAAGAGGCCGAGGTCGTCGAGAGGCTCGTGCGCGCGCTCGCCGGAGGGACGCGCGCCGCGGTCGGTCGAGTCGAGGTCTCCGAGGCGCTCGGGGCCGGGGCCGCGGAAACGGTCCTTCTGTCCGAATCGCTCCTTCCCGACGAATCGGTCGCCCGCATGCTCGACCGCGCCCGGGAGGCCCGGGTCCGACTGTTCGTCGTCCGGGACGAAGGAGAGGCAGGCCGAAAGCTTGCGGCGCTCGGCGGGATCGGCGCGCTGTTGCGCTACGACTGGACGAGTCCGACCCGGCTCACGGGATCGCCTGGATCGCCTCGCGGAGCTCCTCGAACCGACGCTTGAGGTCCTTGAGCGAATAGCGGAGCGCCTCGCGGGCCGTGAGGGACCCATCGGTCTCGAACCTGAGGAAGAAGTCCTCCTCGTCGGCCGTCACCTTGATGGAGCCGTGTTCGCACGTCTCCTCGCACGCCCGACAGAAGATGCACTTCGGTTCGTCGGTCACGGAGAGCTTGCCGCCAGAGTAGTCGAGAATCTTCACCGGGCACGAGGCAGCGGTGCGCTTCAGGCACGCGTCCGTGCAACCCTCCTTCTTCGCGATCTTCACGTGCGGGCGCGGGTACATCCCGATCCCGTGAGCGACCTGCCACTTCGCGTGGTCGCGCGCCGTCCCCACGACAGCGGTCATGTAGGCGAGCAGCGCCTGGCGCGCGCCGAGGCGCACGATCGGAACATCGGGTTCGAGGATCGCGAGGGAGCTGTCGCCGAGAGGAACGACGTCCTTCGCGTAGACAGTGCACGGTCCCTTCTTGTCGACGGAGAACATCACCTGACAGTGCACGCACCCGGCGCCCCCGCACTCGCACTCCGACTTGCGACGGAACTGCGAAAGGTCGGTCGGGATCGGTAGGAGCCCGAGCCGGAGGGCGACCGCTTCGTCGAACATGCTGGTCGACGAGTCGTAGTCCTTCCCGGTCGCCTCGTCTCGGATCGGCCCCAGGTGGAACTCGACGTCCTCGATCGCGAGCTTCGGGACGTCCGAGAGGAGCGTTCGCCGGATCGCGTTGACCTGCGCCGCTGTCATCCCCTCGACCTCGAGGGAGGTCGAGCGGGGCTTCAACTCCTGGACCGTGATCGGCATCGGTTACACTCGCCGTCCCCGGCGGCCGCCCTTCGGCTTCGTGCCGTCGTGCGGGACCGGCGTCACGTCCTCGATCCGCTGGATCCTCACCCCGGCGCGGGCGAGCGCGCGGATCGCCGCCTGCGCTCCCGGACCGGGGGAACGCGAACGGTTCCCTCCGGGGGCGCGAACCCGGACGTGGAGAGTGTCGTAGCCCTTCTCCTTGATGATCGCCGCGATCTGGTCGGCGGCTTTCATCGCCGCATACGGGCTCGACTCGTCCCGGGCGGCCTTCACGACCATCCCGCCGGTCGCCTTCGCGAGCGTCTCGGCGCCGGTGATGTCGGTGACCGTGATGTGGATATTGTTGTAGCTCGCGAAGATGTGGGCGATGCCGACCTTCGTCATGGTTACGCGTTCTCCGTCGGCTCCGGCGTCGGGGCAGGGGGCGGAGCCGACGCGCGCGCCGCCAGTCTCTCGCGGAGGGCGACCCGGACCTGGTGGTCTTCGTTCGCGAGCGGGCTCGTGGGACAGTAGGTGATCATCGGTTCCTCGGCCGACGGCACGAGGTACCCCGGACGAGTCACACGATGGTCGCCGATCGAGAGGTGACCGTGCGTGATCCACTGGCGGGCCCCGACCGCCGTTGGGGCGAGGCCCCGCTGAAAGACGATCCACTCGAACCGTCGCTGGAGGAGGTCCTCGGTGGTGAGCGCGAGCACGTCATCGATCGTCGGCGCCCCGACCGGGAGGAGCCCCAAGCGCGTGAGTCGGCCGATCAGCTGGTCGGTCTCTCGCCTCGCCTGAGGCTCTCCGACGCGAAGACGCGCCTGCAGGTCGCGTGCTTGGCCGCGGAAGCCCCGGAGGATCGACTGCGCCTTCCATAGCTCCCGCTTGTTCTTGAGGCCGTACTTCTGGAGGAGCTTTCGCTCCTCGTCCATCCGAGCCGCCTCCCACGGGTGCTTCGGAGTGTCGTACGTGCGCCTCAGGAACTTCGGGTCGCCCATTGCAGTTCTGCCCCTACTCCTTCTTCGCCGGAGCGGCGCCGCCGGCGGCGGGCGCCTCTTCCTTCGCGGCGGCGGCCGCGGCTTCCTTGGCAGCCTTCTTGAGGACCCCCGCGGCCATGCCGGTCCGGCCGTTGGAGCGGGTCCGTTGTCCGCGGACCTTCTGGCCACGTTCGTGACGGACTCCGCGATAGCTGCGGATCATCTTCATCACGTTGATGTCGTCGCGTCGCCGGGTCTCGAGGTCGGGCCCGACGTAATGGGGGGAATCGCCCACCAACGCCTCGTGGGGATGGTTGACCATCCACGTCGGCATCTTCTGGGAGAGCGAGCCGAGCGTGGTCTCGAGGCCCTCGACCGTCGTCTCGGGGAGGTTGCCGATCATCTCGCTCGCGTTGACGTCGGAGAGTCGACAGGCGACCTCCGCGATCCGCAGTCCAACGCCTCGGACTCCCGTGAGCGCGAGGGCGGTGGGGCGGGTTCCGTCGAGGTCGGTGTTGGCGATCCGGACGATGTAACGGAAGTTGGGGTTGTCGGGGACGACCTTCGTCGTCTTTCCCGGAGCGCCGGGCTGTTTCGCTTTCCCCTTGCCTTCCTTCGTCTCCTTACCTTCTTTGCCTTCCTTGCCCTTGCCCGGCTGCTTCTCCTTGCGACCTGGCTTTTCGGCACCGGGCTCAGGCCCGGTGTCCGCAGCGGGCGCGGCAGGTGCTTCCGTGGCTTCCTTCGGGTCCTTGGGCGCGGCGGTCACTCCCCAGGGTTGTGCCTCACCGGACGAGGGCGAATACCCGAAAGACCGCCGGGTTCGACCCCCTCCTTCGAGGGCGCGGGCGGCGAGAAGGCCCTGCCTCTTAACGGCTTCGCCCGCCGACGGACTGGCGGCGAGCGGCACGCGTGGCAGGAGCGTCCGACGAGCGACCGTTCGGCTCCAGTCGTGCCTCGACGACCCGGTAGCCAGAGCCTCGGCCGAGAACCGTGACCGTCCCCGGCCAGTGTGCTTCGAGCCACTCCTGGTAGAACCGAATCCCTTGACTTCCCTTGCCGACCACGACCAGCCGGCCCTCGGGGCGGAGATGGTTCGGGGCTTCCGAAAGGAGCCGCAGCACGAGTTCCCGGCCCGCGTGGAACGGGGGGTTCGTCGCGATGAGGTCGAACTTCTCATCGACGACCGGATCAAAGAGCGAGCCGACCCGGACTTGAGCGTTGCGCACCCGGTTCCGCTCGAGGTTCTCCCGGGCGAGGCGGGATGCGCGACGGTTCACGTCCGTGAGGACGACTTCGCCCTCGGTCGCCGCCTTCGCCGCGGCCACCCCGACCGCTCCCCACCCGCATCCGAGGTCGAGCACTCGGTCGGACGGCCTCACGACGAGGTTCTCGATCAGCAGCGACGTGCCAGGGTCGAGTCCGTGCGAGGAGAAGGTGCCCGTGTCGACGACGAACGTGAGCAGCTCGCCCCGATAGAGGAACCTCCTCTCGGCGCGAGCCGAGCGCGCATGGGGATGCTCGGCGAAATACTGCTCCGAGAGAGGAAGCTCGTCGTCCGCCATCGTTAGGAGGAGCGTCGCCGGAAGATCGACTCCCGTCGCGTCGACGACGGAGGGCGGGCCCCGAGCGCCTCGCGGAGGAGCTCCTTCTCCCGTCCGGACAACGAGCGCGGAACCTCGACATGTACGGTGACGATCTGGTCACCCCGGGACGACCCCCGGAATCGGGGGAACCCCTGTCCCCGGAGCCGGAACTGCGTCTCGGGCTGGGTCCCGGCGGGGACCTTGAGGGCCGCGCGCCCGTCCACGGTGGGCACTTCGACCTCTCCTCCCAAAAGGGCGATGGAGAGAGGGATGCGCGTCTCCGAGTACACGTCGGTGCCCTCACGCTGGAATTGGTCCGACGGCTCGAGGGCGACCTGTACGAACAGGTCGCCGGTGCGCCCGCCCCGCACGCCGGCCTCTCCATGACCGGGGACCCGGAGAACGGAGCCGTCGTCGACGCCCGGCGGGACGGTGAGCTCAATCCGCTCGACCGAGGAGCGGCGGCCGCTCCCTCCGCACGTGGGACATCTTTCGAGGATCAGCTGACCACGTCCGTGGCATCGGGGGCACTCGGCGATCGTGATCATCTGAGTGTACCCGCGACTCTGCACGCGTCGCACCTGGCCCTCGCCGTGACACTCGGGGCACGTTTCGAGAGCGGTTCCGTTGCGAGCCCCGGTGCCCTGACAGTCCGGGCACGGTCCCGTGTGAGGGACCTCGATCGTGGGATGGGCCCCTTGCACCGCGGCAAGAAGCGGAAGCCGGATGGTCATTTCGATGTCGTTTCCTCGATACGCTCCGCCGGGTCGAGGACCGCCCACGAACTGAGCTCCAAGGCCTCCGAAGAACTGCTGGAAGAACGGGGACGCTCCGAGGAGGTCCTCGAGGTCGCCCATGTGGGTGAAGTTCTGCCAGTTGAACCCGCCGGGGCCGAAGTCGGTCTCGACGCCCGAGAAACCGAGCTGGTCGTACCGCTGCCGCTTCTCCGGGTCCGCGAGGACCTCGTACGCCTCCGAGAACTCCTTGAACTTCTCCTCGGCGGCCTTCGGGTCCTCCTTAGCCACGTCGGGGTGGTACTGCCGGGCGAGACGGCGGTAGGCCTGCTTGATCTCGTCCTCGCTCGCGGTCTTCGGGACCCCGAGGACCTCGTAGTAATCGCGCTTGGCCATGAAGGAACCGCCCGGAAGTAACCCGCTACCTTCGTTTCCTAGGTCGCGCGCTATTAGCGTTTTCACCTTGCCGCGCTCGCGGTGACCGCCATCCGATG
>DASPTO010000084.1:0-3152 GCA_035623375.1 Thermoplasmata archaeon | reverse complement strand
GCAAGCCGGCGGCGATCGAGCTCGCCCGGCGGGCGATCAAGCTGGTCGGGGACCGCGCCGAGATCGTTCTGAGCGACGAGTCGGCGGCCCTCGGACCCGGGCTTGTCCACCGCCCGCTCGAGGACCTCGACCCGGATGTGCTGATCGCGATCGGGGGCGATGGAACGTTCCTCTATGCGCTCCGACGCACCGATGCCCCCCTCCTCCCGATCAACGCCGGTACGGTCGGCGTCCTCGCCGAGGTCGAAGCGAACCGCCCGAACGAGTTCGAGGGTGCGATCGAGCGGCTGTTGAAAGGGTTCTATTTCCTCGAGGAGCGAATGAAGCTCGCGGCGCTCGTCGGTACGAAACCGGTGCCGGATGCGACGAACGACTTCGTCCTCCACGCCGCCCAGGTCGGTAAAATGGGTCTCTTCGAGATTGCGTTCGACGGCCACGTGGCGGGGCAGATCCGGGCGGACGGGCTGATCGTCTCGAGCCCGACCGGGTCGACGGCCTACTCGTTGAGTTCGCTCGGACCCATCGTCGACCCGGGGCTCGACGCCATCGTGCTCACCTCGATCGCTCCGTTCCGGGTCGAGGCGCGAGCGATCGTGGTCGAGCCGCTGCGGACGGTCCGCCTCCGCCCGATCGAGTCCGGACAGGACGCGGTGGTGATCGCGGACGGCCAGGATGAGTATCCGCTTTCTGTCGAGGCCCCGCTCACCGTCTACCGCTCTCCCCGTCGCGCCACGCTCGTCCGGTTCGGCTCCCGTTTCTACCAGCGGTTGCGCGGGAAGCGAATCCTGCCGTGGACCGAAGAAGGGTCGGCAGGAGGGGCATCGAGTGCCGATCTTCCGCCCCACTCGTAGGCGCGAGCCGGGGGGACCTCGTCTCGGGGAGACCCCCCGCTCGATCACACGACGGGCGCTTTCAAGCGCGCTCGCGAGCGCCCGGTCGGCGTTCCCGAACGAGTTCGGAGGCGTTCTCCGGGCCGACCCGCCGGGGGTGATCAGCGAGCTCCTGCTGCTGCCCGGAACCACCGCCGGACGGAGGCACGCGAACTTCCAACTCTACATGCTTCCCGCCGACCTCACGGTCGTGGGGACGGTTCATTCGCACCCCTCGGGTGCCCTGCACCCGTCCGAAGCGGACCTCCAATTGTTCCGCCGATGGGGCCGGCGTCACCTCATCCTGGGGGCGCCGTACGGGCCGGGTTCCTGGCGGGCGTACGACGGGAACGGGGAGGAGGTCCACCTCGAGGTCCGGGAGGTCGCGGGCCGATCGGAGTGGGAGAGTGAGCCGCTCGAGTATCGGCCGAGGTCGGTCCACCGGGCCGGGCCGCTCGGCGAGGGCGAGTTCCCCGACGACGAGGCATAGCCGGCGCGACTATTCCCGCACCGGGATCGTGGGCACCGGGAGGTGGTCCGGCGCGCGGTTCGGGTCGACGATGGCGCGTCCGGGCCGGTTCGGCGCGCTCTTGAGCCCGTGCATCTTCGCGATCATCTCGAGGAAGGCGACGAACCCCCGGAACGCCCCGCGGTAGAGTTGGGTGTGGTTCCCTTCCCAATCGAAGAAGTCGTGCATCATCGTCTTCGACTGGCGTAGGCCGTGGGTCAGCGCCCGCTTGAGGAGTTCCTGCTGGAGCGGGCTCAGGCGGTCCCGACTGAACCAGTCCCGGGACTTCAGGTGGCCGAGCGGCACGAAGAACATCGGGACGAGGAGCGCCTTGAAGTCCCACAGGTCGTCGATGAGGTCGATCGTCCGCTGAACGTCGTCCTCCGTCTCCTGCGGGAGCCCGACGATGAAGGTACAGGCCGGATAGACGTGATTGTCGTTCATCAGGCCCGCCGATTGCACGACGAGCTCGGGCCACTGCGACGCCTTGAACGGGGCGACCTTCCCGGGCATCGCGGCCGTGATCATGCGCGGGGACCCGGTCTCGACGCCGACCTCGACGCCCCACCAGCCTTGCTTGTCGTCGATCAGGACCTCCGCGCACTTCGAGAGGAGCTTCGGCTTCGTCATGAGCGAGGCGACGGCGACATGGCTCCAGCCGACCTGCTCGTAGTACCGCTTCGCGAGCTTGAGGAGCGGGATCAGCTTCTCCTCGTGGGGCATGATGTTCGGGCTGCCGTAGAAGAAGACGTCGTCCGAGTGGAGGATTCCCTTGCGCACGCCGATCTTCGCGTTGATCTTGAGTTCCTCCTCGATCTTCTCGAGGGGGTACCAGCGGGTCGGCCGCGTCGTGACCGAGCAGAACGAGCAGCCCCGGCAGCAGCCGCGGCCGATCTCCACGAGGCCGTTCACGCTCGGGAAGTGGATCGAGGAGATCTGCTCGACCTTCGGGGCCTCCTTCGGGGTGAGCACGACATGCGGCGGCAGGAACTCGTCGTGCAACGCCTTCGCGACGATCTCCCGGACGAACAGGTCCGCTTCCCCTTCCACGACGGTGTCGATGCCGCCGAAGGAGTCGACGAACTCCTGGATCCAGGGGAGTTTCATCCGGGTTGCGGGCGCCAGCTGCCAGGCGCAGGGGCCTCCCGCGATGATCTTGAGGCCCCGCTTGCGAGCCTCGACCACGGCGGGTTGGGTCAGCATCCGCTTGAAGTTGACGCAGTTGAGGGTCTCCTTGTGCATCACCCCCCCGAACGTGGAGCTGGGGGGGTTGAGTCCGAAGTAGTCGTGGCCCGAGATCAGGAGGACCTTCGCCGGTCCCGGCATGTACTTGTCGAGGTGACCGGGGTGGACAATCCGGGCGTCGAACCCGCCGTCCAATAGCGCCGCCTCGATCTTGCGCATCCCGTACGGCGCCTGGCGCGGGTAGCCATTCTCGTCCACCGGCATCTCCGGGAAGAAGAGGCGCTTGTACGCGCTCTCCGGGAGGACGTAGGCCGGGGTCGTGGTCCCGAACCCAAGGAACTCCTTCCCGTGGTGGTTGCTCATCATCGTCCAGTCGCAGGTGATGACCACTTCAGGCATTCACGAACCTCGTCCCAGGTCGCGGGACGCGAGAACCACGAAAAACCCCTTCTTATGCGTATCGACGCCCCCGGAGCGACACTTGGGGCCCCCGGAAAGACCCCGAAAGGGGTTTTCCAGGCTAGTTTAGGTCGGCCTCGTCGTCGTCGCGCGGGAGGACATCGTCGAGGGGGTCGCTCGTTTCCTCCGCC
>DASPTO010000083.1:0-2241 GCA_035623375.1 Thermoplasmata archaeon | reverse complement strand
GAGTGGAGGTCAAGTTAAATCGTTCACGTCTCGCCGGACGAACTCTGTCGCACGGACCGGGGGAGCCCGGCGTCGCCCTCCCCACGGCAAAGGTATTCGGCTGGGGAGCCTCGGTCCGAGGACCTATGCCGAAGACCGGAGGAGTAGGAGGAAGGAGGTCCCGACGCTCGGCACCCCCGCCCCAACCCCCGTCGGTCGGGATCCTGGACATCGCGTTCCACCGGGCTTCTCTCGCGACCCCTCGCGGTGAGACGAAGCCGCAACGGGACCGAATGCGTGCGGAGCTCAAGATCGTTCGGAGTTCGGCCACCGTCGTCCGTCACCTTCGCCTCGAGACACGACGATTCCTGCGAACGGCTCCGTCCGCGTTCGAGGCGACTCTGCTTTCCCAGGCGTTCGGCCAGGGCTCGCTGGAGCGCTCGCTCACCCGGGTTCGGCGGGCGGAGGAACGCATTCGGGGCCTCGCCCGAACCGCGGAACGAGCCACGAAGGGGGCTTCCGGATCGGAAGAGTTGGGCGATCAGGTCCGCGCGTTCTACGGCCGGCTCTCGAGCTTTGTCCGCGAGATCGACCCGGACCTAGAGCAGCTACGAGCGATGGACCGGTTCCTCGACGAACGCCCGCACCTCGACCCGGAACACCCGACCCTGGTGGTCGCGGGGTTCCCGAACGTCGGGAAGTCGTCGCTCGTGGAGCGCCTTTCTTCCGCGCATCCGAAGATCGCAGACTACCCGTTCACCACGCTTTCCATCGCTGTCGGGCACGCCGACCTCGGGTTTGACCGCCTTCAGGTGCTCGACACGCCCGGAGTGCTTGGCCGACCGGGTCGCTCGAACCCCGCCGAATCCGAGGCGACCGCCGCCGTCCAACGGTTGGCGACCGTCGTGCTCTTCGTCATTGACCCTTCGGAAAAGTGCGGCTATTCGGTCGAGGAACAGGAACGGCTTCTGCTCCGGTGGCAAGAGGAGTTCCCGCAACTTCCGATCGTGGCGGTGGAGACCAAGTGCGACCTCGTTCGAAGGCCGACCGACCACCTTCAGGTTTCGGCCGTCACCGGCGAGGGGATCCCAGCCCTCGAGGCGCAGGTCCGGTCGATGGTCCGGCCCCGGGGGGAGCTCCCTCCCATGCAGGAAGCCGTGACCGAAGAACCGCCCGAGCCGGAACGCCCGAGCGAGCCCGACGAGCCCTCCACGAGTCGCCGTTCCCGAGGGCGCCACGCCACTAGACGCTGAACTGCTTCCCGTTCTCGGGAAGGATCACCCGGCACGTCGGCTCAAGCGCCTGCCGAAGGGCGTCGCGCTGGTCGCCGTGCATCAGGACCACGGTTTCGGCCCGCGACTCCTTCGCGACGCGGACGAGCTCGGAATGCCCGGCATGAGCCGAGAAGTCGAACTTCTGCACCTCGCAGGAGGGGTGGATCACCGTGTCGTCGATCGTGAGCGTGCCCTGGTCGAGAAGCTGTCGGCCGTTCGAGCCCTCGACCTGGAACCCCGTGAGCAGGATCGAACTGTTCGCGTCCCGGTACAGTTCGCCGATGTAGTAGAGCACCGGACCGCCATCGAGCATTCCGCCCGTCGTGACGATTACCTCGGCCTCGCGGAGCGCCTTCCTTCGCTCTCCGGGGTGCTCGACGACGTGCACCCCCTCGAGCGCCCGACGAAAGCGTCGTGCGTCCGCGAGGTACTCGGGGGCCGCCTCGTAGATCTCGTTCACCGACCGAGCCATCCCGTCGAGGTATGTTTCGAACCCCGCCGACGCGAGCGCCATCAGCACTTCCTGCGCGCGGCCTACCGCGAACGCCGGGACGATCGCCTTGCCGCCCCGCTGGACCGTCTCGTCGATCTTGTCCCGGAATTTCCGTTCGGTCTCACGCCGGTCAGGGTGCTCCCGGCCCGAGTAGGTGGATTCGATGACAAGGACGTCGCACTCGACCGGCTCCGCCGCCCCGACCAGGTGCGTCGGGATGGTCTGGAGGTCTCCCGTGAACAGGAGGTCTTTCTCTCCTCGGTAGAGCACCATCGAGGCTCCGGGGATGTGGCCCGCGGGAGTGAATTCGACCTCGATGCCCCGGTGGCGGAATGTCCCGTGCCGGTCGACCGCGGTGAACCGGGCGTGCAGGGAGTGAATGTCGGTGGGGGTGTAGGGAGCGAGGTACCCTTCGAGCCGTGCGATCTTGAGCGCGTCCTTCGTGAGAAGGTCGGCCACCGCGATCGTGACCGGGGTCGCGATCAAGCGGGCCTT
>DASPTO010000082.1:0-9346 GCA_035623375.1 Thermoplasmata archaeon | reverse complement strand
CATGAGCCCCTACCCCATCGAGCCGGCCCGCTCGCTCGGCCCGATGCGGATCGTCATCACGACCTATCCGTCCCGGGAGGCCGCGCTCTCTGCGGTCGATTCCGTTCTCGAAGCGAAGCTCGCGGTCTGCGCGAACATCCTCCCCGTGCACTCCCGCTACTGGTGGAAGCGAGGCATCGAGACCGCGGACGAAGCGCTCGTCCTGTTCAAGACAGCCCCGAAGCGCGTTGGGGCTCTCTTCCGCCACCTCGAGGTGAACCACCCCTACGAGGTCCCCGAGGTCGCAGAGCTCGATGTTCCACGGGTCGGTGGGGCGTATCTCCGATACCTCGCCGTGACGCTCGAACCGTCCTCTCCCCCTCCGCCGCTCGGGGGAGGCTCTACGCGTCGGGGAGGACGGCGAGGCCGGGGAGCTCGATCCCTTCCACGAACTCGAGTGCGGCCCCACCGCCGGTCGAGATGAACTGGAAGCTTCCTGCGACCCCGAGGTCCTGCGCAACCCTCGCGCTGTCCCCGCCGGCGGCGACGTGGAAGCCCGGTGCCTGCCCCAGTCGCGAAAGCACCTCTCGCGTGCCGACCGCGAACCGCGGGTCCTCGGCAAGCCCCAGCGGGCCGTTCCAGAACACGGTCTGGGAGTTCGCGAGCTCCTCCGCGAACCGGTTCCGGGTCTCGGGCCCGATGTCTCGCGCGACCGTCCCGGGAGCGAGATGCCCCACCGGGTAGGTCGCGACCTCGGGGACTCCCGGTCTCTCCACGACGAGGTCCGACGGGAGGAGCACCCGGGTTCCCGCCTCCTTCGCTCGGCGGAAGAACTCGTCCACCGCGTCCTTGAGGCCTCCCTCGACCTTCGTCGCTCCGAGCTGAGCGCTCTGAGCGTGGAGGAAGGGGAATGCGAGGGCGCCCCCGATGAGAAGCGCGTCGGCACGCCCGAGGAAACTGGTGAGCAGAGGAAGCTTGTCCGATACCTTGGCGCCCCCCACCACGACGACGTACGGGCGCTTCGGCGACTCGACGAGCTTCGAGAGCTCCCGGACCTCCCGCTCGACGAGCAACCCGGCGAACGACGGGAGCCTCTCGGGGACCCCGACGGTCGAGGCATGGGCCCGGTGGACGGTCCCGAACGCATCCTCGACGAACACCTGACCCAGGTTCGCGAGCTGGGTCGCGAACCCCGGGTCGTTCGCCTCCTCTCCCGGATAGAACCGGAGGTTCTCCAGCATGAGGAATTGTCCATTCCCCAGCTTCGTCGCGAGCTCGAGCGCACGAGCGCCGACGGACTCCTCGGCGAAGGAGACCGGCTGTCCCAGGAGCTGGCTCAGATGATGGGCGACGGGGCGTAAGGAAAGCTTCGGGTCGCGATGGCCGTCGGGTCGTCCCAGGTGCGACATCAGAATCGACCGGGCCCCGGATGCGCGAAGATGGTTCAGGGTCGGCAGGGCCTCCTGCATCCGCCGGTCGTCTGCGATCCTCCCGTTGGCATCGAGAGGGACGTTGAAGTCGACCCGGACAAGGACCCGCCGGCCGTGGACCGGTGCGGTGGCGATCCCGCGCTTCTCGGCCATCGGAGGACGCCGACGTCCGGGCTCCTATGAGGGTTGTGGGCGCGGCCGCGTCCGGGCCGAACGGGCCAGGACGGCCGCCACGATCCGCCGTGTCGCGGGAAGCTCGAGCCCCAGTGCCTCCGCGCTCCGGAGGATCTCTCCGGAGATCGCGTCGATCTCGGTGGGTCGACCGTGGTCGATGTCCTGGAGCATGCTCGAACGGTTCTGGGCGGTCGCCCGAACGATCCGCTCGAAGTCGCGAGTGATCTCCTCGCTCGTGAAGCCGAACCCCGCCGCTCGAGCGACGGCGAGCGCTTCCCCGAGGAGCTCGAGCGCCTCGGTCCTGGGAGATTCTTCCTCGAGGAGCAGGCCGTTCCGGATCCCGCGCACGGCCGTCACCGGATTGATAGCAGCGTTCACGAGCGCCTTCCGCCAGACCTCGCGCTCGAACTCGGGCACCGCTTCTACGGGGAGCTTTGCCCCTTCTAGGAGCATTCGAAAGAGCCGCGCGGCACCGGCCGCGGCTCCCGCTTCGCCGGGAACTGGGAGGAGGATCTCTCCCACACCCGTTTCCCGAACCTCGCCGGGTCCTACCCACGTTGCAGGGATCGAGTTGACGCCCTGGACCGCATAGGCGCCGGGGTCCCTCCAGCCCCCCTCGATAAGCGCTGCTCGGGCGCTCGCGAGGATTCCGAGCCCGTTCTGAAGGAACAGAACCGGCCTCGGAGAAAGGGCGCGGGCGAGGCCGGTGGCCGCGGCCGAGAGTCCGGTGGTCTTGGTGGTCACCAGAACGCCATCGGCCTCGGTGCTGGGGGGGATGCTCGCCGCGGCCTCGAGGCGGACGACCCTGGGTCGGGGACCCGAAACTCGGAGTCCGTCCCTTTGGATGGCAGCCACATGCGCCGGCCGACCGATGAGGAGGACGGTGAGACCCCCCTCTTGGAGCAGGGCTCCGAGCAAGCTTCCGACGGCCCCGGCGCCTACGATGACGATCTTCACGAGCGTCAGATTTCGGCTCAGCCGAAACGCCGCATCAGGTCGGAACTCGGCACGTTCCCGAAGTCCCGACGCATCAGCGTGAGAAGTCCCTCGTAGTACCGGGCCTGCTCGCGGGCCTGACGGACCTTGAGGACAAGGTACTCTTCCTCGCGGCGAAGCTGGGCGATCTCGGCGAGCAGCTCGCGCTGGCTCGCGAGCAGCGTCTCCTGTCTATCGGTAAGGGGGCGAGCCCGCGGCATGGTACGTCACCTCCATCGGGACGGCAGTCCGAGCGTGGTCGAGCACGGCCTCGAGAGTGACCGAGAGGCGGTTCAGCTCCTTCTTCACGCGTCGGAGCCGGGCCTCGAGTCGCCGTCGTTGATCGCGTACGTCGTGCAACGCGCGCTCGAGGACCTCCGCACGCCGACGCCACTTGTCCCGTTCCTGTACGCTCAACAGGATCGAGTCCACGTCGACCATCGGGGGGAAACGGGGGAGCTCGCGAATCAACCTTTCGGCGGACGTGGGACGCCGCCCGACCGCGTATCCTTAAGCCCGGCGGCGACTGGGGACCGAGGAGGGGACGAACGGTGAGCGCGCTCGGGAAGGTGGTCGTCCTCGGAGCGGGCAACATCGGAGGGTCGCTCGCGCAGCGGCTCGCGGAGATGGACCTGGCCCGCGAGGTGGTGCTGGTCGACATCATCGACGGTCTCCCCCAGGGAAAGGCGCTGGACATCCAAGAATCCGCCCCGATCCTCGGGTTTTCGACACGCGTCACCGGCTCCACGAGCTTGGACGTTCTCGCGGGCGCGGACGTCGTGGTGGAGACCGCCGGACTTGCGCGAAAACCCGGCATGAGCCGATCGGACCTCCTCGAAAAGAACGCGGGGATCGTGAAGGGCCACGCGGAGGCGGTGCGGCGACACGCCCCGAACGCGGTCTCCTTGGTCGTCACCAACCCGGTCGATGTCATGACCTACTACTTCCGTGAGGTTTCGGGCCTGCCACCGGCCCGCGTGTTCGGGGAGTCCGGCACCCTCGACACCGCCCGGTTCCGCACGTTCGTCGCCGAAGCGCTCCGTGTGGCGCCGCGAGACGTCACGGGGTTCGTTCTCGGTACCCACGGGGACACGATGGTCCCCCTCCTTTCGCTCACGAGCGTCTCGGGCGTTCCCTTGACGAAGCTCCTTCCTCCGGACCGTCTCGCCGCGATCGTCGACCGAACGAAGCAGGGAGGGGCCGAGATCGTGAACTTCCTCAAGACCGGGAGCGCGTTTTATGCGCCCACCGCGAGCCAGGCTGAGCTGGTCGCGGCCGTCGCCCGCGACGAGCATCGTCTGCTCCCTGTGACCGCCCACCTGAACGGGGAGTTCGGGGAGAAGGACGTCTATATCGGTGTTCCGGTCGTGCTGGGACGCCAGGGCGTGGAGCGGGTGGTAGAGGTCGAGCTCCAACCGGCGGAGCGAGAGGCGTTCCGCGCGAGCGTCGCAGCAGTCCGGGCCGACCTCGAGATCCTCGCAAAGCTTCCGAAGTAGGAGGAGAACCGAACGATGGCGACTGCAGTTCCCGTCACCTCGACCGGAGCCATGGAATTCGTCGACGTGAAGCGACGCCTCGGGACGCTTCGCACGACCACCGACTCGGCCGACCACGCGCACATCACGGTGAAGCCCGAGATCTGCGCCCGATGCCCCCATTCCCGTTGCACGTTCGTCTGCCCGGCGACATGCTACGAGCGGATCGACGGCCGCCTGGTCTTTCGCTACGAGGATTGCGTGGAATGTGGGGCGTGCGACATCGCCTGCGACCAGGGCTCGGTCACCTGGACGCTCCCCCGCGGACCGTACGGGGTCCGCTACGCATACGGCTGACGTACGGGGTCATCGGACGGCCTTCCATCGCCGCGGGTACTGTCGCCCGATTTCGGGCGATTTGCGCGTTCCATCCGGTGCGAGTCAAGGGTCATCTTAAAACCCTCGTCCTCCGCTCGCCGGTTCCGGAGGGCAGACCACGACCGCCGCCGCGACCGCTCCCGAGGTACCTCTCCTGTTTCCCTACCGTCCCCGGCCGGGCCAGGAGTCGATCCTCCGAGACGTGAGGGAGCTGACCACCCTCGGGGGCGCGCTTCTCGTGAACGCTCCGACGGGGAGTGGGAAGACGGTGGCGACGCTCGCCCCACTGCTCGAGCACGCGATCCAGGCCGACCACAAGGTCCTCTACCTCGTGCGGACGCATGCGCAAGAGGTCCAAGTTCTCCACGAAGTGCGTGCGATCGCGCATCGCCTCAACCAGCCGCTCCTCGCGGTCGGTCTCCAGGGGAGGGCGCGCCGCTGCTTCCTGCTCGAGAACGTCGCGGAGATCAAGGGGGCAACGGCCGAGGAGCATGGGAAGCTGTGCGCGGACCGGAAGCGAGCGACCGAACGGATGCTGAAAGGGGAGGCCCCCCTCGCGCCCCCACCCGAACTTCCGGAGGGAGGCGAGATCGACCTCACCGACCTCGACGGCTGTCCGTACTACGCTCGGGTCCTCCAGTCGGACCTTGACACGCTGACCGAACGGTTCGAAGGGAAACTCCCGCTCCCCCACGAATTCGAGGCATACACTCGAGAAGAGAACCTCTGTCCGTACGAGCTCTCGAAGAAGCTCGTTCCGCACGCGCGCTTGATCACGGCCCCCTACGCGTTCTTCTTCCATCCGCACATCCGGACCTCGCTCCTCCGGTGGATGGGGGTCGGACCCGAGCGTGTCGACCTCGTCGTGGACGAGGCGCACAACCTCCCGAACCATCTGCGAGAACTCACGACCGTCGCCCTTCCGCTCGAATCGGTCCGGCGTGCGAGGGCCGAGGTCGCCGAGCGAGGGGACTTCCAGCTTCCGGACGGTCCGAGCGCGAGCCGGTTCTTCGACATCGTGGTCGCGGCGGTGGAGGAACTCGTCCACTCACTGGTCCGAGAGGAGGACGCGGTCCTCCCCCCTTCGGTCTTCGAGGATTCTCTGTTGACGGCGCTCGGTGGGACGTCGCATCGCCTCGACACCTGGCTCGGGGCCCTCGCCATCTGGGGAGAGAACCTTCGGGACGAGCGACGGCGAGAGCGCCACCTGCCCCGCTCGTGGGTCCACACGGTCGCTCTCACGCTTCTCTCGTGGCCTCAGCTCGACACTCCTTCCTACGTCAAGGTCGCCACGCGCTCGCCGCGCCCGGCGCTGGAGGCGTTCGCGCTAGACGCGAGCGTCCCGGCCCGGCCCATCCTGGACTGCCACCTCTCGGTCCACCTTTCGGGGACCCTTGCACCGCTCTCCGAATACCGGGACTCTCTCGGACTCGGCGAGAAGGCGCGTCTTCTCGACGTCCCCTCGTTCTTCCCTCCGGAGAACCGTAAGTATCTCTACGACCCGACCGTCACCACCCGGTTCGAGGAGATTCGCAACGACCCTCGGGCGATCGCGCGACTCGCCGACCGCCTGGTCGACGTCCTGGAGACGCTGCCGGTCAAGACGGCGGTCTTCTTCCCCAGCTTCGACCTCCTCCAGAGGGTCCTCGAAGCAGGGTTGCAATCCCAGCTTCCTGGGAACGTGTTCATCGAGTATAGCCGCGTCCCGACGGGAGACCTCTGGCGTTCGATCGAGGGATGGAAGAAAGACCCGGAAGGAACCGTCCTTCTCGGGGTCGCCGGGGGCCGATTGTCCGAAGGGATCGATTACCCGGACGAGGAGCTCGAGGCCGTGGTGCTGGTCGGCATTCCCTACCCGCGGCCGACGGCGAAGCGAGAGGCACTTCGGACGTTCCTCGACTCGACCACCGGAAAGGGATGGGAGTACACGGTCGACGCCCCCGCCCAGCGCTCGATCCTACAGGCGTGCGGACGGATGATCCGGTCGGAGAACGACCGTGGGATCGCGATCATCCTCGACCGGAGGGCGACCGCGTTCTCGAAGGTGTTGCCCGGGCTCGCTCCGGTCGGCGACCTCGCAGCGACCACACGCGCGTTCTACGGCCGTCGTGCCCGCTGGTCCCGAAGCGCCACGCCCCCCGTCTTCCGCGCGCCGAGCGCGTCCAGTGTTCCGAAGGACGCGGACGGGACGGCCCCAAACGGCTAAGTGCCCGAAGGGGCGCTGTTGGGTTCGTGATCATCACGCGGACGCCCCTCCGCATCAGCTTCGCCGGGGGCGGCACCGACCTCCCGGCCTTTTACCGGGCGTACGGCGGAGGAGCGGTCACGAGTGCGGCGATCGACCGCTACATCCACGTGCTCGTGAACCAGAAGTTCGACAAGTCGATTCGGGTGGCGTACTCCCGGACCGAGAACGTCGACCGGCTCGACGACCTTCAGCACGGGCTCGTCCGCGAGGCGATGAGAGTGACGGGCGTCCACGATTCGCTCGAGGTCCACACGATCGCCGACATTCCGGGAGAAGGAACCGGCCTCGGCTCCTCCTCGACGCTGACCGTGGGCCTCCTCAACGCCCTCTACGCCTATCGGGGAGTTCTCAAGGACCCCGCGGAGCTCGCCGAGGAGGCGTGCCGGATCGAGATCGACCGTCTCCGCGGGTCGGCGGGAAAGCAGGACCAGTACATCGCGGCGTTCGGCGGCGTCCAGTACTTCGACTTTCACGAGGACGACACGGTCCGCGCCTCTCCCATTCCCCTCTCAGCGGCCGACCGTGAGTCTCTGAGCGACCACATTTCGTTGTTCTACACCGGGATCACTCGGAGAGCGGAAGGGATCCTCTCGGACCAGAGCGCGCGGACCGCGGACAACAAGGACTCCCTCGTTCGGATGCGGGACCTTGCCCGAGAGGCCCGCAAGGCGATCGTGGGGCGCGACTGGGCCCGACTCGGGTCCGTACTGGACGAGGGTTGGCAATTGAAGCGGGGCCTCTCGAAGGGGATTTCGAACGATGCAATCGACCAGCAGTACGCGGCCGCGAAGGGCGCCGGGGCGTACGGAGGAAAGATCACCGGCGCGGGGGGAGGCGGTTTCCTCCTGCTCCTCCATCCCCCGGAACGGAGCCGTCAAATAGCGGAGGCCCTGTCGCCGATGGCGCGCCTTCCGGTCCGGATCATTCCCGAGGGGTCGCGGATCCTGTTCGTGGGACGATGAGCGAGCTACCAACGGTCGCGCCGTATGTCCAGAAGTACGTCCGGGAGGCCCACGCCGCCCTAGACGCTCCCTACTTCGTCGAGGCGGTCGAACGGATCGCGGCCATCTTCCTGAAGGCTCGTGCCGCGGACCGGACGATCTTTTTCTTCGGGAACGGAGGCAGCGCCTCGACTGCCTCCCACTTCGTCACCGACATTGCGAAGGTCGCGGGGGGGACTCAACCCCGTGGGCCGGGAAAGCGGTTCCGCTGCATCTCGCTGAACGACAACATCCCCGGACTCACTGCGTGGGCGAACGACGTCGGCTACGCCGACGTGTTCTCCGGACCCCTGCGCGCGCTCGCGGAGACGGGCGACGTGGCGGTGGCGATCTCGGGGAGCGGAAACTCCCCGAACGTCCTCGAGGCGGTCCGTGTGGCTCGCTCGATGGGGCTTACGACGATCGGCCTCACCGGGATGGGCGGTGGGAAGCTCAAGGAGATGGTCGATGTCGCGCTCGTGGTGCCGTCCAACAGCATGCAGCACACGGAGGACACCCACCTCGTCACCCTCCACGTGCTGACCGCGTACCTCCGGGACGAGCAGGCCGTTCGCGACTGATGATCGTCCGAGTCCGGGACTACATGATCCTGGAGGTCGAGCATTTCCGCTCGACCACGACCGTCCGGGAAGCGATCGCCCAGCTGACCAAGAGCCGACATCACGGTCTTCCCGTCACCGACGCCGAGGGACGGCTGATCGGGTTCATCAGCGCGAAGGAGCTCCTCCGGCATTCGGCCGAGGGCGACACTCCGCTCTCGAAGATCATCCACCCGGGGACCTATACCGCGTACCCGGAAACGGGCCTCGACGACGCCGCGAGGATCATGTTCCGCTTCGGCCTCCGGGACCTTCCGATCATCGACGACCAAGGACGCCTCTGCGGGGTCCTCTCGAACCTCGACATCGTCCGCTCCCACTTCGAACGAGCGTCCCCGATGAAGGCGGACACCCTGAAGCGGCTCCTCTCCGAGCGCTACGGACTTCCGTTCTCCTCTCGTCGGGGCCTCGTCCCGATCTCCCGCCTCACCCCGACGCAGTGGAAGGTCTTCGAGGACGAGCTCGAGGGACGTCGCTACGAGCTCGAACGCGGGTTCGCCGAGCCCGTGCTCGTGGTCGAGAAAGGCGAGAAGTGGATCCTCGTCGACGGCCATCACCGTGCACTCGCAGCCCGGGAGATGGGTCTCACGCAGCTCCAGGCGTTCATCCTGACCTGCGACCGGCCCGAGGATTTCGCCACCAAGGAGACCGGGTTCGAGCGAATCGCCCGGGAACATCACTTGACGACGCTCTCGGACATCGAGATCGACCGGTCGAGCCACCACCCGCTCATCGAGGTCACGACCCAGCTCCTTCGCCGATTCGAGGGGGGCAGTTCCCCTGAGACCTCATCCACCTCCCTTCCGTGAGTCGGCAGACCCGGGTCGGATTTCGCCCGGTCGGTACCGGGGAAATATGAGTGGGTCGGTGGTCGAGAGCGCCGTCGATGCTCCTTCCGCTTCCCCCCGTCGCGTACGATAGCTCGCTCCTCCCGTTCGCGGTCATCGCGCTCGCGATGGTGGGGATCACGATCTTCCTTCTCGGGAAAGTTCTCCCGGCGGGAGGGACGCCGCCCCTCGTCACCCAGATGGTGCTCGCGCTCGCGGTCCTGGGCGGAGGGAGCCTCCTCCTGCTCGCCCTCCTCTTC